>NZ_PSVX01000125.1:0-1561 GCF_002932695.1 Rathayibacter sp. AY1D2
CCGCGACGCCGCCCGGCCGGGCCTGCTCGACCGCGCCGGTCGCGGGGAGCTCGAGGTCGTGCTCGGGCCCTCCTTCCCGCTGACCGAGGCGGCCGCCGCGCTCGCCCTCGTCGAGTCGGGCCGCGCGCGCGGCAAGACGGTCCTGCTCCCCTGAACGAGACGTCCTCCCTCGACCTGCCGGCCCTCGGGCCCTTCGACTCCGCCGGCGCCGCGAGCCTCCTCCGCAACCACGCCCTCCCCGGAGTGGAGCGGGTCTCGGCCGACGGCCGGCGCCTGGAGCGCCTGCTCACCCTCGACGGGGCGCCGCGGCCGATCGCGCTCGAGGTGACGGAGACCGGGCTGCGGGTGGAGGCGGAGCCGGACGTGCTGACGCCGGCGGCCGCGGTCGTCCGAGCCTGGTTCGACCTCGACTCCGACGTGGTGGCGATCGGCGCCGAGCTCTCGCGGGACCCGCTGCTCGCCCGCTCCGTCGCGGCCCGGCCGGGGCTGCGCGCGACGCAGTACCCGGAGGCGTTCGAGGCGGCGGTGATGGCGGTCCTCGGCCAGCAGGTGTCCGTCGCCGCGGCCCGGACCTTCGGCGGACGCACCGCCGCGGCCTTCGGCGCCCCGGGGGAGCGCGGTCTGCTGGCGTTCCCCGCACCCGCCGCCCTGCTCGCGCCGGAGTTCGAGGCGCTGCGCTCAGCGATCGGGATCACCACCGCCCGGGCGCGGACGGTCCGGGCCGTCGCCGAGGCCTTCGCCGCCGGGCCCGTACTCGACCGCGCGGGCGACCTGCCGGAGCAGCGGCGCGCGCTCCTCGCGATCCCGGGCATCGGGCCGTGGACGGCCGACTACCTCGCGCTCCGGTTCCTCGGCGATCCGGACGCCTTCCCCGCCGGCGACCTGGTGCTGCGGAAGGCGCTCGGCCGGGTGAGCACGGCGGAGGCGGAGGCGGCGTCGCAGGCGTGGCGGCCGCACCGGGCGCACGCGGCGTTCCACCTGTGGGCGAGCACCGGGGCGGTCTGAGCGGACGGACGACCCGAGTCGAGAGGCCGCGCCCGGACCGGCGGCCGGGACCGGCCGCCGACGGATCAGGTCAGGTACTCGACGTCGTCGTACAGGATCGGCGCGTCCTCGGCGTCCGGATCCTCGACCGGGACGTCCTCGTGCTCGAGGATGACCGCGACGCCCGGGGAGACCAGCACGCAGACCTCGCGCTCGCCGGCGACCGTGAAGCTCACCATGTCGCCGCGGTTGCGCACGGCCTCGACCAGGCGCTTCTCGAGCTCCTCGGTGTCGAGGGAGACGGCGAGGAGGAAGCGACGGCCGTCGATGCTGAGCGTGGTGCGCCGCATCGTCGCCTCGGGCTCGGGAGGCGTGCCGCGTCCGCCGCGGCCCGGCGTGACCGCCTTGACCCGCAGCGACGAGGCGTGCATCCGGATGACGGCGTTCACGAGCCCGCCTCCGGGCGCGACTCGTGGTGGCGGCGGCCGCCTCGGTCAGCGGGAAGGAGGGCCCGAGCACGACCTCGAGCTCCCCGCGACCGGCGCGGTCGAGCAGGCCCGGCCGGGCGGCGTCGCGG
>NZ_PSVX01000126.1:0-1483 GCF_002932695.1 Rathayibacter sp. AY1D2
AGCTCGCTCGACAGCTGCTCGGGAGTCATCGCGTCGGGCGGGCGCACCGAGAACAGCCGCCAGCATCCACCGGAGGCGCACTCGACGGTCTCGCTGACGAGCTCGCTTCCGGCCGGAAAGTCGATGGCCGAGGCCGCCGGCACGTCCCCCTCGGTCCGGAAGACGGCCAGATCGGCGTAGTACACGAAAGCGCAGAGGACGGCTGCAGCCGCGATCGTCGCTCCCGCGACGACGAGCGGGTGTCCGCGCTTTCGGGGCTCATCCATAAGTCCGGACCCTAGCAAGGCGCTGTAGCCCCTAGCTGGCCTCAGCGGAGGGAACCGCGACCACTCCATCCAGTCGCCCCAACCGCACGACCAAGGGAAGAGCGAGGACGTCGCTTACCCTGAGCCAGTGGGGACATTCTCGAAGGCGCGAAAAACGATCGCGATCGCAGCATGCCTGATCGTCGTCGCGGGATGCACGCCACAGCCTGAACCGCCGGCTCCGCCTCCGGTGTCCACAGACAGCAGCTCCGACGCCGCACTGACCGGTGACCTTGGCGTGGCAACGTTCACGGGGAGCGATGGGACGGCCGGCAGCATCCGTTTGAGTGCGGCTGATGGCCGGCTGGCTCTGGCATCAGACGAGCTCGACATTCCCGCCGCGACCGCATCTTCCTCAGGTTCCGTTGCGGTCATGGCAGCGCTGGACCCGATCGATGAGGGCGCCACCTGTTTCGACATTGCTTTCCCAATGGGTCTCGCGGATGCGGAGCCAGGGAAGCCCTACAAGGCCTGGCGGAACCTCGCAGAGTTCCACGGCGACCCGACAGCGATCGATCAGCTCGTCATCACCACCAAGCCCCAGAACGACCCCGACTGCTCGATGAGGATCATTGCTGTCGCTGACGTCCAATGGAGCGTGAAGCCTCAACGCAGTGATCTCGTCGCCCAGGACGCCGGGCCGCGTGCAGCAGCGCGTGGCGAAACGACATCGACGGACGGAATGCCGACGTCGTACACGGTCGCTCGCAACGACCTCGCAGAGGACGTCGCGGCACGATTCGACATGACGGCCGATGACCTGTTCTACCTCAACCCGTTCCGCTTCCCTTCCGACGAAATTCTGCGCGTCGGCGAAGAATTGAACCTCACCGTCGCGGCGCGATGACCTCCACGCGGGCCACTCGATACCGGGCCTGACGTTCCGGCTCTTGATCAATCTGGTGGAGCGCGGTGCATGATGTCCCGATGACCGTTGGAGAGCCCCCGCGACCGAGTGCAGCGACGCCCATCGTTCTCGCCTTGGTTTTCGGTGGGCTTGCAGCCGCCGTGGGAGCCGTAGCCTCCATCTACATGTGGGACCCGAGCGAGACGTGCAGGACCCGCGGCGGAGGCAGCCTGACGGGAGAGGGGTTCCTCTGGAACCCGCTGTGCTCGGATGGGTCAACCGTTCAGCCGATATGGATGACGTTGACGACTGCTGCGGCGTTGATCGTGGC
>NZ_PSVX01000127.1:0-1412 GCF_002932695.1 Rathayibacter sp. AY1D2
CGCCCTGGTCCTCCCGCTCCACCCGAGATCCGCCCGCTCCTGACGCGCCAGCAGCGCGTCGCCAGCCCCCGTGCCGTCACCAGCCGCGCCAAGCAGCAGTCGCCCTCGCTCATCATGATCGTGCTGCTCTCCGGCGCCGGCGCGCTGCTCTACGGCGCCTTCCTGCTCAACCCGCGCAACATCGGCGACCCCCTCCCGTTCGCCATCGTCATCATCTGCGAGCTCTACCTGATCGGCCAGGCCGCGCTCACGATGTGGACCGCCCTATCGAGCACCTACGACCCGCGCGACTCCGCCTTCCACTCCGCTCGAGCGACGCTCTACGGGAGCCCGGTCGACGGCATCCCGATCGGCGAGGACCTCTACCTCGGCCGCCGCCGCATCACCGTCGACGTCTTCATCACGACCTACAGGGAGGACCCCGCGATCATCGAGGAGACGGCCCGTGCGGCCCGCGACATGCGCGGCACCCACGTGACGTGGCTCCTCGACGACGGCGACGACCCGCAGGTCGCCGCGATCGCCGAGCGCCTGGGCGTCCGCTACGTGGTGCGCGAGGACCGCGCGGGTGCCAAGGCCGGCAACGTGAACCACGCGCTCCGTCTGACCGACTCGGACTTCGCCGTGATGATCGACGCCGACTTCGTGACCGTGCCGGAGTTCCTGGAGGAGACTCTCCCCTTCTTCGCCCACGACGACGTCGCCTTCGTGCAGGCCCCGCAGGTCTACGGGAACGCGCACAACTTCATCTCGCGCGGCTCCGCCTACATGCAGATCGTCTTCTACGCCCTCACCCAGCCGGGCAAGAACAAGTACAACTCCGCCTTCTGCGTGGGCACCAACGCCGTCTTCCGCCGCAAGGCCCTCGACGACATCGGCGGGATGTACGAGGGCTCGCAGTCCGAGGACATCTGGACGTCGATCTTCGTGCACGAGCGCGGCTGGCGCTCGATCTTCGTGCCGATGACCCTCGCGGTCGGGCGCACGCCCGAGACGATCGAGGCCTTCGTCCGCCAGCAGGTCCGCTGGGCCGTCGGCGGGTTCGAGATCCTGCTCAAGCACAACCCGTTCTCGCCGAAGCGCCGGCTCACGACCGACCAGCGCGTGCAGTACTTCATGACCGTCACGTTCTACTTCACCGGGATCGTGCCGCTGGGCCTGATCGTGCTGCCCCCGCTGCAGATCTACCTGAACATCACGCCGGTCAGCCTGGAGGTGCCGCTCGTCGAGTGGATCCTCTTCTACTGCGGGTTCTACGTGCTGCAGATCGGGCTCGCGCTGTTCATCATCGGCTCGTTCCGGTGGGAGACGCTGCTGCTGTCGACCGTCACCTTCCCGATGTACACGAAGGCGTTCTTCCTCGCTCTCGCGGGCCGGAAGCCGGCCTGGACCTCGACGGGCGCGACCGGGCA
>NZ_PSVX01000128.1:0-1027 GCF_002932695.1 Rathayibacter sp. AY1D2
TGGTGTTCGGTGTGGCTTGTGTAGGATAGGTGGGAGACGTTGAAGCGGGCACGCTAGTGTTCGTGGAGTCATTGTTGAAATACCACTCTGGTCACTCTGGATATCTAACTTCGGACCCTAATCGGGTTCAGGGACAGTGCCTGATGGGTAGTTTAACTGGGGCGGTTGCCTCCCAAAGAGTAACGGAGGCGCCCAAAGGTTCCCTCAACCTGGTTGGCAATCAGGTGGCGAGTGTAAGTGCACAAGGGAGCTTGACTGTGAGACTGACAAGTCGAGCAGGGACGAAAGTCGGGACTAGTGATCCGGCAGTGGCTTGTGGAAGCGCTGTCGCTCAACGGATAAAAGGTACCTCGGGGATAACAGGCTGATCTTGCCCAAGAGTCCATATCGACGGCATGGTTTGGCACCTCGATGTCGGCTCGTCGCATCCTGGGGCTGGAGTAGGTCCCAAGGGTTGGGCTGTTCGCCCATTAAAGCGGTACGCGAGCTGGGTTTAGAACGTCGTGAGACAGTTCGGTCCCTATCCGCTGCGCGCGCAGGAAATTTGAGAAGATCTATCCCTAGTACGAGAGGACCGGGATGGACGAACCTCTGGTGTGTCAGTTGTTCCGCCAGGAGCACCGCTGATTAGCTACGTTCGGAACGGATAACCGCTGAAAGCATCTAAGCGGGAAGCCGGCTTCGAGATGAGATTTCCATCCCTTCGGGGGAGAGGCTCCCAGCCAGACGACTGGGTTGATAGGCCGGATGTGGAAGACAGGACTAAAGACTGTCGGAGCTGACCGGTACTAATAAGCCGATAACTTGATAATCACTACACTCATACCGTTGTAAAGGCTGGTAGGAGTGGTCAGAGATTGCTTGCGTCCACTTTGTGGTTCCCAGAAGACGGGCACCCCGCATCCTCCTTCGGGAGGAGCGGAACAATTGAATACACGCACGGCGTGTAACCCAGATTTGACCATGTGCCTTCGGGTGCGTGTGTCGCCAGGGTTACGGCGGCCATAGCGAGAGGGAAACGCCCGGT
>NZ_PSVX01000013.1:0-63093 GCF_002932695.1 Rathayibacter sp. AY1D2
CCCTCGGCCCGGCCCGCCGGCGACTCCGCAGAAGTCGCCGTGGTCGCGCGCGCGGACGGCGGGGCAACGGGTTCCTTCCGTGACGGTCGGCGGGCGGTGGGGCGGGAGCCGTCGATCGTCGGTGTTCAGGATCGCGCTCTCCCGCCCCCAGGGGAACCGTGTCCGGGGTGCTGTCCACCTGGTTGGGGGCTGCGGAGGCGAGGTGCGCGACAGGTGTCCGCTTACTCGGCTGTTCCGGGCCTTCTGGGTGACATGAGAACTCGGAGGTCGCCGTCCGCGCGCGCGACCACGGCGACTTCTGCGGAGTCGCCGGCGGGCCGGGCCGAGGGCGCCGAGGGCTCGGTGGCGCGGATCGACTGGCGCGAATGGACGGGGCCAGATGAGGTAAGGCTATGCTTACCTGGGCTCCACGCCGAGACGCGGGTGCCGCCCGCCGACGGACCGGGCCGCCGAGCCCTGCCGGCGAACCGGGCCCATGAACCGGGCCCATGAACCGGGCCGACGACCGACGCCCACGAACCACGGGAGATCCATGTCCACGCACCGACGGCGCCCCGCCGCCCTCGCCCTCGCCGCCCTGACCCTGCTCGCCCTCACCGGCTGCGGCGCCTCCGAGCAGATCGAGCCCGAGAGCACGGCCGCCGCGGGGGAGGGCACGACTTCGTACCCGCTCATGCTGGACAACTGCGGCACCACGACTACCGTCACCGCCCCTCCGCAGCGGGTCGTCTCCCTCGACCAGAACTCGACCGAGATCCTGCTGTCCCTCGGCCTCGAGGACCGGATGGTCGGCACCGCCTCCTGGACCGACCCCGTGCTCGCGACCCTCGCCTCCGCGAACGAGAGCGTGCCGCGCCTGGCCGACAACGCGCCCACCTACGAGGTGCTGCTCGGCGCCGACCCCGACTTCGTCACCGCCTCCTTCGGCCGGCACTACGCGCCCGAGGGCGTCGCCTCGCGCGACCGCCTCGCCGAGACGGGGATCGGCTCCTACCTCGCCCCCTCCGACTGCGACAACGGAGCGAGCGTCAACGGCGGGAGCGGCACGCGCACCGTCCCGCTGACCGTCGACGTCCTCTACCAGGAGATCCACGAGCTGGCCGAGGTCTTCGACGTGCAGCAGCGCGGCGACGCCCTGGTCGCGCAGCTGCAGGAGCGCGCCGCCGCCGCCACCGAGGGGGTCGACCTCGGCGGCCGGAGCGTCGCCTTCTGGTTCGCCGACACCAAGACGCCCTACATGGCCGGCGGCTACAACTTCGCCTCGATGCTCGGCACCACGACCGGCATGACCAACGTCTTCGCCGACCGCACGGAGGACTGGCCCGCCGTCGGCTGGGAGAGCGTCGTCGCGGCCGACCCGGACGTCCTGGTCCTCGGCGACCTGCAGCGCGACCGCTTCCCCGGCGACCGCCTCGACGACAAGACCGCGTTCCTCCGCTCCGACCCGCTGACCAGCAGCCTGCCCGCGGTGCAGGACGGCCGCTTCATCGCGCTCCACGGCGCCGAGTTGAACCCGTCGATCCGCTTCGTCGACGGGCTCGAGAAGATCCGCGCCTGGTGGGACGAGAACGGGGCCTCGCTCTGAGCACGCACACGGGCACGAGCACGGTCCTCGTCCGCCGGGTGCCGCGGGGTCTGGCCGCCGCCGCGCTGGTCGTCGGCGGGCTGCTAGCGCTGGCGCTCTCGGTCGGCGTCGCGGTGACGCTCGGCCCGGCCGACGTCTCGCTCGTGAACGTCCGCGACATCCTCCTCAACCACCTCGGGCTCGCCTCCGTCCCGGTGCGTGCGGCCGAGGACGCGATCGTCTGGCAGGAGCGCCTCCCGCGCGCACTCGTGGCCGCGGCCTGCGGGGCGGGGCTCGGCGTGTGCGGAGTGATCCTGCAGTCGCTGCTGCGCAATCCGCTCGCCGACCCGTTCGTGCTGGGCGTCTCCTCCGGAGCGTCCACGGGCGCGGTGCTCGTCGGCGTGCTCGGGGTCGGCGGAGGAGTGGTCGGGCTCTCCGGAGGCGCCTTCGTCGGCGCGCTGGTCGCCTTCGGCTTCGTGCTGCTGCTCACGCGGTTCTCGGCGGGCGGCACCTCGGGCGTGATCCTGGCGGGGGTGGCGAGCACCCAGCTGTTCTCGGCGCTGACCTCGCTGATCGTGTTCGCTCTCGCCGACTCGGACGAGACGCGCGGCGTGATGTTCTGGCTGCTCGGCTCCCTCGAGGGCATGCGCTGGGACGACGTGGCGCTGAGCGGAGGAGTCGTGCTGCTCGGCTCCGTGGTCTGCCTCGCCGCGGCGCGCACGCTCGACGCGTTCGCCTTCGGGGAGGACGTGGCCGCGTCGCTCGGCGTGCACGTGGGCCGCACCCGCCTCCTCCTGCTGGTGGTGACGGCCCTGCTGACGGCGACCCTGGTGAGCATCGCCGGCGCGATCGGCTTCGTGGGGCTGGTGCTGCCGCACGCCGCGCGACTCGTGTTCGGCCAGCGGCACTCGCGGGTGATCCCCGCGACGATCCTGCTCGGCGCGGTGTTCCTGGTGTGGGTCGACGCCGGATCGCGGGTGGCGTTCGCGCCGACTCCGCTGCCGGTGGGGGTCGGCACGGCACTCGTCGGCGTGCCGGTGTTCATGCTGCTGCTCCTGCGGCGGAGGGGCCGCTCGTGACGCTCGAGGCCGACCGGGTCTCGTGGCGCCGGGGCGGCCGCCTGGTGGTGGACGGGGTCTCGCTCCTCCCCCATCCCGGCTCGACCGTCGGACTGCTCGGGCCCAACGGCTCGGGCAAGTCGTCACTGCTGCGGCTGCTGCAGGGCACCGCGGCTCCGGACGCCGGCGTCGTCACCCTCGACGGCGCGCCGCTCCGCTCGCTCCGCCGCCGCGAGGTCGCCCGGGCCGGGGCCACGGTGACGCAGCAGGCCGAGACGGAGGGGGACCTCCCCGTCCGCGACGTCGTCCGGCTGGGGCGGACACCGCACCGCTCCCTTCTGGGCGGAGACTCGGCCGAGGACCTGCGCGCGATCGAGCGCGCCCTCGAGCAGGTGGATCTCGAGGCGAAGGCCGACCACCTCTGGCACACCCTCTCGGGCGGCGAGCGGCAGCGCGCGCACATCGCCCGGGCGCTGGCGCAGGAGCCGCGCGAGCTGCTGCTGGACGAGCCGACCAACCACCTCGACATCCGCCATCAGCTGGAGCTGCTAGCCCTGGTGCGGGCGCTGCCGGTGACCACGGTCGTCGCGCTGCACGACCTCAACCTCGCGGCCCTGTTCTGCGACGCGCTGCTGGTGCTGCGCGAGGGGCGCGTGGTCGCGGGCGGCACCCCGGAGGAGGTGCTCACTCCGGCGCTGATCGCGGACGTCTACGGGGTGCGCGCCCGCGTGATCGTCGACGCCGGACGGCCGCACGTGCTGTTCGACTCCTGATTCCGCTGCCGCATCCTGACCCCACTGCCAGACGATCGTCGATCAGTCAACGGCCTCGTCCACTTCTGGCAGCGCGTTCTACCGTCGGTGAACCGGCTTCGAGACCTCACAGGAGAGGTCCTCCTCGCGCTGGGCGAGGTGAACTCCTGACGGAGGTCGATGGACGTGCCGGTGACGGCGAAGGGGAGTCGAGAGATGTCCAGAGACGACGTGGCACCGGGGCGGTTCGCGCGGTTCGTGAAGTGGGTCAACAAGGCCGACGGCTGGGAGCCGCAGTACCTGCGCGGGCGGGTCGTGGCCAAGAAGGACGGCGAGTGGATCGTCGCGGTCGACGGCGAGGAGCGCCGGATCGTGAAGAAGGAGTGGAGCGTCTACCGCTGACCCTCGGGGAGGACTCGTGATGCTGCCCGACCGGCGCACGCCCGAGATCAGAGAGGCGCGTCCCGGAGTCTTCGTGCTCGAGCTGCGCCGCACCCGCCGCCGGCCCGCCGAGGAGCTGGGCGTCCTGATCCGCACGGGCACGACCTGGACGGTGCTGGGCCCCGAGGGCGTGCTCTCCGACGTGCCGAGCTTCCACGACGCCGTGGCGGCCCTGCGCGAGTAGCGAGGCATCACCGAGGTACCCGCGGCCCCGCTGAGTCGCCCGAGACGGTCGCCCTCTCCGGCGTGTCGACGGCCGTCCCGGGCACCTCAGCGCGGAAGGGGGCGGCGCGGCGGTGGTGCCGCCGAGGCGTGGGCCCGCCGCGCCTACAGCTGGCGGCCCGGACGCTGCACGCCGAAGAAGGTGACGGTGAGGGTCGCCGAGGTGCTCTGCGCGGCGGACGGCGCGGACTCCGACAGGCGCACGGTCAGGCGGAGGTGGTCGGTCGCTCCGACGGCCAGAGCTGGGGAGCCGGGCAGGTCGAGGCGGGAGGCGGCGGGGCGGTCGGCCGACACGGTGGTGACGGTGCCGGGGCAGGTCGCGGCATCGGCCGACCAGGACAGCGAGCAGCGCTCGATCGCGAGCTGCAGGCCGTCCGAGAGGTCGGTGCCGGTGGCCGTCTGCAGCTGGAGGGCCGACATCGGCAGGGTCCCGGCGTTCGTCAGGTCGAGGAGGCGCCGGGCCGTGCCGCCGGGGACGAGTCCCGCGACGGGGACCGGCACGGTCGTCGCTCCGGTGCCGGTGAACGTCGCGATGACGGTGCCGGAGGCGATCCGTGCGCTCACGGAGCCCCGGTCCAGGAGCACGGCGGTGGCGGTGGCGGCGGCGCCGAGGACGAGCGCGCCGGCGACGAGTCCCGCCAGGCCGGCGCGGGAGACCACGCGGCGGCGGACCTCGGGGGAGTGGCGCGGGGCTCCGCGGTCGCGGGAGGACGGCCGGGCGCTGTGCCGTCCGTGCTCAGCGGGCGGACGCAGGGGCTCCGGGGGCGGCGTGCCGTCCGACGAGCGGTGCGCGCCGCTCACGGGGCAACCTCCGCGGGGTGGCGCCAGATGGCGATCAGGAGCGCGCCCACGATGACCGCGCCGCCCGCGGCGAAGAGCGCGAACCGCGCCTCCGGGTGGGCGAGGCCGATGCTCGGCCAGCCCAGCAGCGGCACCACCGAGCTCTCGCGCCAGATCCGCTCGTCCGCGATCGTCACGATCCACGGGTCGGCCGACTCGTTGTTGTCGCCCTTGGTGGTGAGCGCCAGCTGGCCGGGCTCGCGGCCGCGGAGTGCCGCCGCCTCCTCCTCGGAGTAGACGAGGGTGACGCGGTGGATGACGCGGCGGCCCGGATCGTCCGGGTCGGTGAAGACGATCACGTCACCGGCGCGGATCGCGGCCTGGTCGACGGGCAGGGTGACGGCGAGGGAGCCGACGGGCATCCCGGGCGCCATCGAGTTCGACAGCACCGGCACGAGCCGCACGAGACCGAGCGCGGAGAGGACGAAGACGGCGATGCCGGCGACGGCCACGATCGTGACCAGGCCGCCGAGGAGAGCGCGGAGGGCCTTCACGCCTGCTCCCTCCGGTGACGACGGCGCGCCGCCGCGGCGAGCAGGGCGCCCGAGCCGAGGGCGAGCATCCCGCCCAGGAGCGCAGCGCCCAGGTCGCGGCCGGTGACGGCCAGCCCGCCGCCCGCCGCTCCGGGGAAGGAGCCGGGGCCGGGCGTCGCGGAGGGATCCTCCTCCGTCGTGCCCACGAGCACCCGCAGCGACGCCGCCGCGAGCTCGGTCCCGTTGCCGGCCGACTCCGGGAACAGGACGCGGACGCGCACGCCCACGGTGGCCCCGCGCTCGAGCGGACGGACACCGTCGAGCCGGCCGAGCGTCGCCGCGGGCCCGGATCCGAGCGGCACAGCGTCGTCGGGGCAGAGGTAGCGCTCGACCGTGCGCCCCCCGTCGACGACCTCGGCGACGGTGAATGCCGAGCCGCAGAGCTCGACGGACAGCTGGAGGCCGTCGCGCGGGTCCTGCGCCAGCGTCCCTCCGTCGACCGCGAAGGCCACGGAGACCCCCTGCGGCGACAGGCCGGTGCTGGTCACCTCGACCGCCCACTCGGCGCGGTCGCCCGGAGCGAGGTCGGTGAGGGATCCGGGCGCCGAGAGCTCGCGCACGTCGAGCACGCCGACGGGCTCGGCGCTCGCCGCGGGCGCGAGGAGCACCGCCGCGAGGACGGCGACGAGCGCACGGGCGTGGGGCATGGGGACGACTCCGGGAGGAAAGGGGGATGCCTCCGCCCCGCGCCGGTGGCGGCCGGGCAGGACGGAGGCGGTGGGGGACGGTCTACTTCTGGATGCCGGCGCGCTGGATCGCGGCGGCGGTGAAGGTGACCGTGGCGGAGGCGTTCTCGTACGCGTTGTCGGCCGCGGTCGGCAGGACGAGCTCGATCAGCGTGTTCAGCGTCACATCACCGGCGTCCGAGGGGAAGGTCCCGGTCGTGGTGGGGGTGATGCCGAAGTTCGCCGGGGTGAAGTCGACCGCGCCGGCCTGGCCGCCGATGGACGACAGCTTGCCGGATCCGGTGACCGTGGTGGTCCCGCTGCAGGAGTACGGGCCCGCCGGAGTCGTGGTGGGGGCGGTCGTCCAGGCGGTGGAGCAGGTCAGCAGGCGGTAGTCGAGGCCGTTCGGGCCGGAGACGAGAGACTGGCCGACACGGTTCTGGTCGGTGGTGTCGGATCCCACGACGTCGTTGGTGACGGCCTGCGAGAAGCGCACCGACGAGACGAGGTCGCCGTCGTTGGTGGCGTTCGGCAGGACGATCGTCACCGGGCGCTGGATGGTGTCTCCGGGCGCGATGTCCGTCACGATGAAGGTGCCGTCGAGGTTGATGTCGAGCTGTCCGGCGTCCGCGGTGACGCTGGCGCTCCCGGAGTCGGTAAACACGGCGAAGGCGCCGGCGCCGGCGAGGGCTCCCGCGGCGAGGAGGACGCCGCCGGTGAGGGCGATCTTCTTCCAGGGGCTGCGACGGGTGGGTGCTGTGGTGGTCATGGCGACCGTTCCTTTCTGGTGGGTGGTGCCCGGTGCGGGCGTGGTCTCCCTCACGAGGACACGTGCAGGACGAGAGGGGTGTCGGCGGGGAGGCATCAGCAGCCTCCGGCGGTGGTGACGGCCGGCTGGGCGACGGCGGTCGAGGCGGCGGACGCGACTCCGAGCCAGCGCTGCAGGTCCGGGCGGACCCGCCACTGGTAGCTGCGGCCCTCACCGACCCGGTCGTCGGTGAAGCTCGTCGCGGAGGCGGCGGGTGCCGCGATCACGGTCCAGGGGCCGGGCGTCGTCCCCGCGAGGCGGCGCTCGAGGGTCCAGCCGGTCGCTCCAGCGGCGGCCGACCAGCTCACGAGGGTGCTCGGCCGACCGGCCGTGCAGCTCGCGACAGGCGTGGCGACCACGGAGGAGCTGGTCCAGGCGCCGAGCCCGACCGCTCCGCTCGTGCTGCCGGTGCCGGAGAAGCCGCGCCGGACGAGGGGAGCGGGATCGACCCACACCGTGATCGTGCCGCCCGCCGTGAGCGCGCCGTCCGTGACCGTGTACGCGATCGTCGCGCTCCCGGTCCAGCCGTCGGTCGCGGGCGTGTAGGTGCACGTGGATCCGGAGCAGGAGAAGGTGCCGCGCAGCCCGGCCGGGACGCTCGTGCCGGCCAGGGCGAGGGTCGTGCCCGGGTCCTCGTCGGTGTCGTTCGCGAGCGGAGCGACGGTGACGGCGGGGCCGCCGGTGGTCGCGACCACGCGGTCGGGTCGGGCGACCGGCGCGCGGTTCAGCGCGGTGACGGTGACCGTGACCCGCACGTTCCAGGTGCCGTACTGGCCCGAGAGGGAGTAGTCGAAGACGTCGGTGCCGACGAAGGCGGCGATCGGGCGGTAGGTGCACTGGCCGCGGGTCGCTCCGCTCGCGACGCAGGAGACGGACCCCTGCAGGGGAGTGGCGGGGGCTGGGGTCGCCGCGCCTCCGATCGCCTTCGGGGTCGCCGAGAGCTGCGCGCGCGAGAAGGTCGCTCCGGTCGCGGCGGGCCCGTCGTTCGCGAGCACGTCGATCACGACCGATCCGCCCTGCACGACCGTCGCGGCGTCGGCCGCCGGATCGGGGATCACTGAGATGCTCACCGAGGCCGTGCGGGTGAACGCCCCGCCGGTCGGGCCGGTCGCCGTCGCCGTGGCGGTGTTGGCGATCGTGCCGGCGGTGACGTCGGCGGCTGTGGTCGTGTAGGCGGCGGTCGCGGTGACGACCTGGCCGGGCAGCAGTCGTCCGGAAGTGCCCGGCCAGGAGTAGGTGAGAGCGGAGAGCCCGCTCTTGGGGTGGCTGATCGCGACCGGGGTGAGGGTGGTGGTGCCGGTGTTGGTCGCGCGGAAGGTGTAGGTCACCACGGTGCCGGCGGCGCTGATGAAGGCGGGGTTCGCGGTCTTGGCGAGCGCGAGGTCGTTCGTGCGGGTGATCGTCACCGTCCGCGAGGCGGTGGCCGTGACGGCGGCGCCCGTCGGAGGGGTGCCGGTCGCGGTCGCGGTGTTGAGGACCTGGCCCGCGTCGACGTCGGCCTGCGTGAGCGTGTACGACGCGGTCGCGGTGACCGACTGGCCGATCTCGAGGCGCCCGGCGGTCCCCGGCCAGGAGTAGGCGAGCGCGGAGAGCCCGCTCTTGGGGTCGGTGACCGCGACGGCGCTCAGCCCGGTGTTGCCGGTGTTGGTGGCGGAGAAGCTGTAGGAGACGGTCGAGCCCACGGCGGCCCCGGTCGGGATCGTGCCGTTCTTCGTCAGCGAGATCGAGGGCGCGTAGCGGATCGGCGTGGTGGCCGTGGAGGTCGCGGTGACCGTCACGGGCGAGGCTGCCAGCGTGCGCCCGCTGACCGTGGCGGTGTTGGTGACGGCCGTGCCCTTGTCGATGTCGGTCTGCAGCACCGTGTACGGCGCCGAGGTGAAGGTCGCGCTCGCTCCGGGTGCGAGCTGAGTCGAGGCGGGCGTGATGCCGGTGACCTTCGGGTCGGCGACGGCGACCGTCTGCAGCGTGACGTTGCCGGAGTTGAGGGCGAGGAACGAGTAGCGGATCTGCTCGCCCGGGTCGGCCTGGGCGTTGCCGTTCGTGTCGGTGAGCAGGGCGGTCTTGGTGAGGGTCAGAGCGGGAGCCGGGGTGGCGATGGGGGCGGTGGCGGTGGCGGTCCTGCTCGTGACGGGGGTCGTCGTCACGACGTTCGAGATCGTCTCCGTCTTCGTCGCTGCAGCGGTCGCCGTGTTGACGAACGAGCCGGCCACCGCTTCGGCGGCCGTGACCGTATGGGATCCCGTGCAGATGGTGGAGGCGAGCGGGAGCAGGGTCGTCGGCGGACAGGAGAGGCTCGCGGCCTTCGGGTCCGTGACGACGATGCCGGTGAGCGTGCCCCGGATGGACCCGTTCGTGACGACGAACTGGTAAGGGATGACGGATCCCTCGGCGTAGGCGACGGGCTGCGTGGTGGTGCGGTCGATCTGCTTGACCAGAGTGATGTCGTCGAGAGTGTTGATGGACGAGACGGAGACGTTGCGGACGAGGTGGGTGTCGTTCGATCCACCGGTGGACGCCGTGAAGCCGAGCTTGTAGGTCGAGGGCGCTGCGGTCGGCATCGTGAACTGCATCAGCTGCGTCAGCGCGGAGGCGGCCATTCCCGCCGAGGTGCCCCAGTAGACCGTGACGACGGGGGAGGCCGTGGCGGACACGGTGATCCGCACGGTCCTGCCGTAGCTCGCGGGCGGATTGCCCGACGATACGGTGATCGGGGTGCGTACGGACGGTAGCGTCGTCTGCTGCGCGTCCTGCAGGAAGCAGTAGCCGGTCTGGCCCTGGCCTGCACCTCGGGCGACGATCTGATTCGCGGCCTGGCCCTGGTATGAGCCGGAGGGGCACCCGAATCCGAGTCCGTAGGTGGGCGGGGCGTTGGGTGTCGTGCTCTGCGTGGGAGGTCTGGCCGAGAAGTTCCCGTAGGCGTCGATGCCGATGCCGAGATAGCCGCCGTTCACACCCTCGACGGTCGCGGACTGACCGTAGCCGAGCGAGCCGCCAGGGGCTCCGGCCGCCGTCAGTGACTTCGAGCCGTCCGTGAGGAAGAAGCCGATGCCGTCTGCTCCGAGGGGGCCGAGGGCGGAGCTGTACTGGTACTGGTCGAACTGGACGTCGATGCCGCCCATCGCGGGGATCGGCCGGTTGAAGACCGCGCCGCCCTTGGCGTTGTTCCGGGCGTCGGTGAGCTGCAGGAAGCCCGGACTCGTCGCGGCGGCGGGGGCCTGAGTCCGGTTGGCGCAGACGCCGAGATTCGAGGAGCCGGTCGGCGGAGCAGTGGTCGCCGCCGTGATGCAGGCGCCGTCGAGCGCCTGCCACGCCGAGTCCGCGACGCTGATGCCGCCGAACCCCTCCTGGAGCAGGACCGTGGCCGCGGCGGCCCTCGACGCGGGCAGGACCACGAGGACGGCGGCGAGCAGGAGCAGCACGAGGCCGAGGGCGATCGAGCGGTCGTGGCTCGGCCGGGCATGCGCGTTCGACACGGATCGACCTCCCCCCGGGGCGCCTCGCCGGGCCTTCCGGATGGAGCGGGATCACGATAGGTCGCAGCTCGGAGGCGCCCTGTCCCCCTGAGACGGGACGTGGGCGGCGGACGACGGGCCCCCGATCCGGTGGGCACGCAGAAGGGGGAGAGCAAGCGCTGAACCAGCGCTCAGGTGGTGTCCAGAAAACGCGACCTATCCGGGGCTCCCCCGCGAGAGTGTTGACGTGCGCACGGCCCTCGCGCCGGGCTCAGGGCGGCCTGGATCCGTGCCGGCCCCGCGGGACCCCGGAGTTCCGCCACCGACACGATGCGGTTCCGCTCCCGTGGCGGGCATCTCCGGAGCAGTGGCGCGAGATAGCGCTCTCACCAGGACCTTCTCGCATCCCTCCGCCGCTCCACGCCAGGTGGGAGCGCCGCCGCGGGTGTCCCTGAAGCGGGTCTGGCGGTCGCGCAGCGGACGCGGGAGGATGCATTCGCGCCTGCCCGCCCGCACGGTCCCCCGAAGGACCGCACCGCGCCCCCTCCACGGTGGTCCGATCCGGACCGCAGCACCCCCCTCACACCTTCCGGTCAGGCTCCGCCGACCGAGCAGCCCTCTCCACGTCGGGATCCCATGTCCTCTCCTGCGCGCCACAGCCGCCGTCTCGTCCTCACCGGAGCCGCCCTCGGCGTCGGATCCGCCTTCGCCTACGCGATGACCGCGTCCGCGGCGCCCGACTACAGCGTGATCCCGCCGCTGCCCAACGAGCTCGGGCGCAGCGACACGGCGATCTCGCGCGTGGGGAAGAAGCCGTACCAGATCATCGACGTGATGATCGGCACCGACCGCGCGCGGCTCTTCGTCCCGCACACCGCGGTCCCCTCGCAGCGGATCGGCCGGGTCGTCTACTGGTACTACCACGCCAACGGGAGCACCTACGCGGCCCTGTCCGGCGCCTACCAGTACAGCGCTGACCAGGCCGTCGACAAGGGCGTCATCTCGATCTGCCCCAACTACGGCGGCAGCATCTACACGAACAAGCGGGCCGTCGCCATGGAGGTGGACGCGGTCGCCTGGTTCCAGAAGACGTGGCGGATCGGCGCGAGCTTCCTCCGCTCGAACTCCGGCGGCGGAGCGCTGCTCTGCTGGGCGTACGGCAACAAGCTGGTCCCCGAGATCCGCGGCGCGTACCACGCGGCCGGCGTCTACGACATGGCCGACATGGCCCGCCGCGATCCGGGGCGCGTCCTGCCGGACTACGACAACGACCCCTCGACGATCCCGGCGACCGACCCCGCGCTGCTGCCGCAGGCCTCGTGGGCGGGGGCGCGGATCCGCACGACCGGCTCGACGGAGGACGTCCTCGTCCCGATCGCCGTGCACGGAGGGGCCTGGGTCGCGCTCGCGAAGCCCGTCGCGAAGGAGGCTGTGGTCCTCTACACGCCGACCGACGGCGCTCCGAACGGCCACAACGTGCCGAGCCTGACGAACAAGGACATGCTCGACACGTTCGACCGCTGGCTCGCGGAGCAGCCGGTCGTTCCGCTGCCCGACGAGCCCGCCTCGTCGATCCCCGGCGAGGGCACGTACCAGAACTACTCGCCGCTCATCACGACGGCGGGCACCTGGAGCACGATCTCCTCCTCCGCCGACAGCGGCGGGAGCATCAGCTACTCCAGCTCGGCCGGAGCGTCCGCGAGCTTCCGCTTCTCGGGCACGGGCGTCAGCTGGGTGAGCCGGATGACGGCGACCTCCGGCATCAACGAGGTGCTGCTCGACGGCGTCCTCGTCGCCACCGTCGACCGCTACAGCCCCACGACCCGCTCGGGTCAGACGGTGTGGACGAGCGGACCGATCGCCGCCGGCACCCACACGGTCACGATCCGCCGCGGGACGACGCGCAACCCGGCGTCCACCGGGTCCACCCTGATCCTCGACGCCTTCGTCGTGACCGCGGGGACCGTCTCCACGTCGACCCCCACCCCCACCGCGACGGCGTCTCCGACCAGCACGCCGACGCCGACGCCGACGGACACGCCGACCCCCACCGACACGCCGACTCCGACCGAGACCCCGACGGCCACGTCCACGCCCCCCCCGACCTCGACGCTGCCGGCGGCGGGGACGTACCAGAACGGAGCCGCCGTCATCGCGACGGTCGGCACCTGGGCGACGCTCTCGAGCACCGCCGACAGCGGCGGCAGCATCTCGTACTCCAGCACCTCCACGGCCTCGGCGACCCTCCGCTTCCGGGGCACGAAGGTCAGCTGGGTGAGCCGGATCACCCCGACCTCCGGCATCAACGAGGTCCTGATCGACGGCGTGCTCGTCGCCTCCGTCGACCGCTACAGCGCCACGAACCGCTCGGCCCGCACCGTGTTCACCAGCAGCACCCTCAGCGCCGGCGAGCACACCATCACCATCCGCCGCGGCAGCAAGCGCAACGCCGCCTCCACGGGCAACTCGCTGATCCTGGACGCCTTCGTCGTCGTGTGAGCCGCTCGGGCGCCCGAGCCGCCCGCGTGATTCCGGACAGAGGACGCGGGCGGGCTCGGGTGGCCGGGTGTGCGGGGGCTCGTGGAGGGGGCCTTTGTCGCTGAGTCGCTCGCTCGGCGCCCACTGCGTCGAGTCGCCCGTGTCGAGTCGCCCGAGAATGCAGTTGTTTCAACGTTCTCGGGACCAATTCGGGCACCTCAGCGGGCTTCGCGCGAGGCGGCCCGTGCGAGCATGCGGGGACGAGAACGCTGATCCTCGGAGGAACGGGCTGGCTCGGCGGGCACCTCGCGGCGGAGGCGCTGCGGCGCGGCCACGACGTGACCTGCCTCGCGCGGGGGACGGCCGTGCCCGCGGGGGTGTCCCTCGTCCGGGCCGACCGCGACCGCGAGGACGCCCTCGACGCCGTGGCTGCGGCATCGTGGGACGCGGTGATCGACGTCTCCTCGACCCCGCAGCACGTCCGCCGATCCGTCCGCGACCTGCGCTGCAGCGCCTACGTCCTCGTCTCGACCACGAGCGTCTACGCCGAGAACGCGGTCGTCGGCGCGGACGAGGACGCCGAGCTGCTGACTCCCTCCGACGATCCCGCCTCGTACGGCGCTGCGAAGGCCGCCTGCGAGCAGGCCGTGCTGGCCGGATCCGCGCCGTCCCTGATCGCGCGCGCCGGCCTGATCGTCGGCCCCGGCGACCCGACGAGCCGCTCCTCCTACTGGCCCTGGCGCTTCAGCGCGCGGTCCGGGCCCGTGCTGGTGCCGGATGCGCCCGAGCTGCCGACGTCCGTGGTCGACGTGCGGGACCTCGCCGCATGGCTGGTGGCGTCCGCCGAGGCGCGGGTGGCGGGCGTGATGAACGTCTGCGGGACCCCCGTGCCGTTCGGCGAGCACCTCGCCGCGGCGCGGAGCGGATCGTCGGCCGAGCCGGTCGCCGTGCCGCAGGAGTGGCTGCTCGAGCGTGGCGTCGGCCAGTGGGCGGGCGCCGGCTCGCTCCCGCTGTGGATCGCGGACCCGGACTGGCGCGGCATGAACGCACGCTCGACGGCACGGGCGGAGGCCGCGGGCTTCGAGCGCCGCGAGCTCGCCGAGACGCTGCGGGACGCGGCGGCCGCGCACGTGCCGGGACGCGGCGCCGGACTGGGGGAGGAGCGGGAGCGGGAGCTGCTGGGGGAGTGGGGTGCGGGGCGGGATTGAGGCGGCGGGCCGTCTCGGCTGAGTCGTCCGATGGAGCAGGCGGCCCTACGACGAGGCGCGGAGTTCAGAGGCCGGAAGAAGTATTGATCCCTGCCCGCCTGGCAGCCGCTCGACCGATGTCGTCCAGCTGAGCGAGCATCTCGGCGGGCGGCCTCGTGACGTCGATCCGCACCGTCCGAACCACGACACCGGAGCCTTTCACCGTCGCTGTCCGATCACTCGGGTCTCCGGCGCTCGAGACGTAGACGAGCGTCCCTTCAGCCAGCCCGAGCACTGTGCAGTAGGCCAGCATCTGGTAGAGGTCCTCGACCCTCGGTGGCCCGAGTTTGTACTTGGCATCGATGACGACCACTGGTCGGCCGCCGGCGACGTGGACGAAGTCGGGTCGGATCGGCTGGCGTCGTTCGAGATCGAGATGAGCGGGGAACTGACCGATACTGACGCCACGCGAGACCCCTGAGAGAGCGCTGCTCAGAGTCGTGGTCACGAATGCCTCGAACGCCTCCGCCATATTGACGACGAAGGAGGCGACGGTGTGGCCGCCGTTCGTCGTGGTGGGCGTGATGCGTGCGAGCACGAGTTCGGCGAAGCGCAGGGCGGGCTGATAGCGCTGGTTCAGCCGCGACGGCTGCCACGACGGTGTCATCGTCCCTGGCCGCAGGAGGGCTGCCTCCGACAGTCTCGAGTCGAGGTGCGCCAGGCGCCGCCGGACGTCCGGCGACACGCGGGGCACGGCGAGCAGCAGCCGGCCGGCCGCACGCAGGATCCGGTTCTCGACGATGTCGGCCGAGTAGTCGTCGACCGTCAGCTCGATCGGGAGGAGTCGTCCGCCGCGGCGCGACATCTGGTCGGAGAACCGGACCCGCCCGCGCACCGTCATGGCGCTCTCGTCGTACCGTCGGTACCCCTGCAGGAGGCCGTGCCCGAGTGCACGTTCCGCGATGCGCGCGTACGTCTCGGCGACCGCGGGGAAGATCTCCCTGCCGTCGCCGGAGACCTCTTCCGGTCGGAAGCCCGGGTCCGCCGCGTACCCCAGCATGAAGAGCACCGAGGAGAAGGCGGCCTTCGGACGGACGACGACCTCGTCGCCATCGATCCGAATCGCCCCGATCCTGTTGAGCTGAGGCTTCACCTCGGCGCCTGACGCTGTCATGCGGGATTCGAGCAGCCCTGCGCTGCATACGCGACCGATGACCTCAGGGTCGAACGAGACCGCCGTCCAGCCGCCGTTCTCGTCGAACTCGACGCGGGTCATCCGGCCGGAGCGTCGTCGACCGCTTCGTCCGGATCCGCGACAGCACCGGGCTCGAGAGCGCTGAGACCGAACGTCGCCCGGACCTCCGCGCGAGACAAGCGTCCGTAGTAGTGCTCGTCGAGCAGCGGAAGGATGTCGTACTCCCAGATCCTCGCCAATCCGGAGTCCGTGCGGGCAGAAGCGCCCATGAGGTAGGACGGGCCGATCTGGAAATCGCGGTCGAGGTCGCCGATCCGCTCGTTGAGCTGCCTCAGCAGAGCACTTCGGCTGATCTCATGGTGCTGCGCCTTCGACCATCGCTCGATCAGGCCGAGTACCGGCTCCTCTGCGGGGTGCAGCTCGACGAACGAGAACCGCCTCCTGATCGCCGCGTCCACCAGGGAGATCGAGCGGTCTGCCGTGTTCATCGTTCCGATGACGAAGAGATTCTCGGGCAGACGGAAGTCCTCCTCCGGCGAGTACTGCAGTGAGACCCCGGCGTCGCGGTATTCGAGGAGCAGGTAGAGCTCGCCGAACACCTTCGCGATGTTCGCCCGGTTGATCTCGTCGATGATCAGCACATGCGGCACTGTCGGGTTCGCCGCCGCCGCAGCAGCGAGAAGACGTACCGGCCCCGGTGCGAGTCGGAAACTCGCGGACCCCTTCTCATCGACCGTCGGCCGGAACCCCTCGAAGAAGTCCTCATAGGAGTAGGAGGGGTGGAACTGGACGATGCGGACCGCGCCCTTCGGCGCGATGAAGTCGGCGAGAGCACGGGCGAGATAGGTCTTGCCCGTTCCGGGAGGCCCGAAGAAGATCGCTTGGCGACGCTCCTCGAGGAGACCCAGCACCTCGTTCAGCCACAGTGAGTCGTAATGCAGGCGACCCGCGAGTTCGGGCGTGCTGCGGGGGAGGCGGAGGGGGCCGGACAGCGGAGGTGCGGGCGTCGGTGCGATCGGCGGCGATATCAGGAAGCCGACGTCGGTGATCGGAGCGCTGCCGGACAGGACGTCGAGGACGGCGTTCGGTATCTCCGACCTCGAGACCGGCGTTCGCCAGTCGACGCCGCGTCGTCCTCGGGAATCGAGTTCTCCGATGACGCCCCAGTGCACGTCGTCGGAGCCGTCGACGAAGACCTGGTCGCCGGCCGCCATCGTCACGAGGAACTGCGCAGCCGAATCCACCTCGGTGAGGAGATCGGTGATGGGCGGTCGCGGACCGGCCCCGGACGTCGGCCAGTCTCTCCATGAACGGAGCGCTTCGTCGCGGATGCCGCTTCGACCGCCATCCGGCGGGAGCGTGACGTGGAGGCCTGGGAGGGCGAGTGGCGCGCCGGGAGCGGCCGAGGGTACGGCCCAGCCGCGATGCTCGGTCTGCGGTGCCGCAAGCCACCATTCCGCGTCCCACGGTGGCGAGTACCAGGCGATGTCGAGCTCGCCGCTCGGGTCGAGGCTGTCCCGCAGAGCGAGCAGATCGCGGTCGACGTCGTCCGTCACCGTCGGGAGCGCTCCCGCGAAGGCGTCGCGGATCGCGTGCTTCTGCGCGACGGAGACGATTGCTTCGAAGCAGCTCGGCCAGGCCAGAGCGAGCAGAGAGCTCCGGATCGGTGGAGCATCACCCTGTACGTCGAGCGTGCGGTCGCGGAAGAGCCAGGGATCGCCGAGCGCGGCTTCGCGATGATCGGACGCGAGGGCGTCCCACTGCCGGACGAAATCGCACAACCAGAGGAGATGCTGTGCGATCTGCTGGTTGAACCCCTGACCGCCGTTGAAGACGCCGCGAGTGTCGAGGGCGTCGACGATCACATCAGGGACCCGGGGGCGATCGGGCAGCACGTCGAGGATCTCCTGCAGAAGAGCGAGCTTCGTCTTCGCCCGGATGTTGATGAGGGGGAGGCGCTGCAGGAAGCAGAGCTCAGCGGCGAGCAGGACGACCGCCCTCGGCTGATCCGTCATCTGCTCGGCGATCCGCTCACGGAAAGTGCCGGTCGACCCGGGTGTCTCGATCGCTCGCCGGAGTGCCGCCGCAGTATCAGCGGTCCAGGTCACCGTCCGGCCGTCGAACGCGGAGGCCTGGCGTCGGAGACCACCGTCGAGGACGACGCGGGGAGCCTGCGCGATCGTCGTGCGCTCCGCCCGGCCCGTCCGTCCGGACGTCTCCGGTTGCTCCGCTGGAACGCCGGGGTCGGTCGTTCTTCTTATGGCCGCGCAGTCCGAGCACCATCCCGGTCGCGTCAGCGTCCTGAGATCGACATCCGGCGCAGCACCCCAGGCCTTCAGCACTTCGTCCTGAGCCCAGATGCGGATCGGAGTCGTCACGCCGTGAGCACATCCTGGGAGATGCAGCTTGCCCGAGGACGCTTCCTCGTAACCGTGCTCGGATGCGGCGAGCCCCCACTCGACGCCGTCGAAGGACCGCGTGGAACCGGAGATGCGCCCTCGAGCTCCCGGAGCAGTGCTGAGCACCAGGAATCCGAGCCCTGTGAGGACCCGCTGTGCCTGGCCGGAGGTGAACTCGCTCCTCTGCAGACCGGTGACCTCGGAGATCACCTGTTTCACGGGGAAGCGGCTGCCGCTCACCTCGACGGAGTACGTGCTCACCTCGGCCGGCGCGGTACGGGCGAGGGTGCTCTCGACTTGTTCCCGTGTGAGTTCGTAGGTGGCGCCGTTGATCGTGAACTGCACTTCGTCCCCTTCGTCGTTCCGGTGAGTCTGTCGGACGGTACCGACTTTCACCGCATCGGCTCCCTTTTCGCGCCGGGAGAAGAGGGGGTGTCACTGACCGTCTTCGAGTCCGTCTGCTCCGGTCTTGGTATGGGGGAGAGTCCGACGCGATGAGCGCGGAGAATCCGACGGGACGGCGACCGATCGAGAAGGAAGCGACAGCCCTTCCGCAGCGAACCGGACCTCGACCGGTATGGCACGATCAACCCATGCCCGGCTCACTGCACGCCTATGTCGTCGAAGGAACCCGTCTCCGAGTGGATGTGGTCTCGGATCAGGGGGCGACTCTCTCCCTTGCGGGGGAGTTTACCGATCTCGAGCCGGTGACGGAGAGCGGTGGCGTTCTCGAGAGCAATCCTGCACTGCGCAGCAACATGTGGGCGTACGCCAAGACCTGGTACCGCGCCCGGATGACGTCCAATGCCGAGGCTCTCGCGCATTCGGATCCGGCCGAGCAGAAGGCAGCTCTCCAGCAGGTGGAGCAGGAGCGGCGGACCGCACAGAAAGTGGCCGAGACGTACGCGAAGACGGCGCAGTGGATCGCGGACGTCGCAGACGACGTCTCGCTGCTGGACGTCCAGCACGGATGGTGCTCGTCGTGCTTCTTCAACACCGAGCACCGGAAGTCGAACCGTCCCGCGGGGCAGCTTCCCGTCTACGTCTGCCAGGGCTGCGGATCCGCGACGCTCCCGTGCGTGGCTGTGGGCTGCGGCAACATGGCGGTGCGCGAGCGCGGCGCTCTGCGCGTCCCCCAGTTCTGCGCCGAGCACAAGCACGAGATCCCGGGCTTCGAGAAGGCCCAGGGGAGCTTCGGCGAGCTGCACGACTACGAGGCCTTCCTCGAGTACGAGAAGCCCGACCTCGACGCGACCTCGAAGATCATCGTGGGCGGCATCGCTGTCCTCGCGATGGCGGCGCCGGTCGCTCTCCTCGCCGCTCCCGCCATCGGCGGCGCGATCGGCTCGCTCGGCGTCTTCGGCGGATTCACCGGCGCAGCGGCGAGCTCACACGGACTCGCGCTGCTCGGCGGCGGCACCCTCGCAGCGGGCGGGCTCGGCATGGCCGGCGGCACGGCGGTCGTGACGGCCGTCGGAGCGGCGGTGGGAGGTGTCCTCGGGGCATCGGTCGCGAACGCCTACCTGAGCGAGGACAAGTCGTTCCAGATCGAGCTGCTCCGTCCGGGAACGGGCGGCGTCCCCGTGGTCGTCGCTAACGGGTTCCTCACCGACGGTGAGGGAGAGCGGTGGGGCAAGTGGAAGTCGATCGTCGACTCCCGCTACCCGGACTCGCCCGTCTACCGCGTCCGATGGGGGTCGAAGGAGTTGCGGGATCTGGGGGAGCTCGCCGTCGGCGCAGCAGGCAAGGGCGTCGCCATGGGGCTGCTCAGAGGAGCGGCGGCGCTCGGGCACAAGGCGGGGGCGAAGCTTCTCGGAGGCGTCGCCGGGCCGGCGATGATCGCCTCGGACCTCGCGAGGAACCCCTGGCACGTCGCGAAGAATCGCGCCGACAAGACGGGCGTGATCATCGGTGATCTGCTTGCACGCACGAACGCGGAGTCGTACGTGCTCATCGGTCACAGTCTGGGAGCGAGGGCGATGGTCGTCGCCGCGCAGTCCATGGGCACGAAGCCCGGAGGGCCGCGGATCCAGGCCGCACATCTCCTCGGCACCGCGATCGGAGCGAAGAGCAACTGGGACTCGTTGACTGCCTCGGTCGACGAGGCGGTCTACGGCTACTACTCCCGCAACGACGCGATCCTCAAGTTCGTCTACCGGACGGCTCAGGCCGGTGAGACGGCAGCTGGTCTGGTGGGCTTCATCCCCGCGTCCAGCAAGATGCAGAACATCGACGTCTCGGATCGTGTCCAGACGCACTTCGAGTATCAGGACAACGTCGAGCTCCACGACGCCGTCTGAGCGGTGCCGGGCGGGAGGTCGGTGACCTCTCGCCCGCGATCAGTCGATCCGCTGGTCCTTCGTCCATTCGCGCAGGACTCGCCGACGACCGCCGGCTCGGCCGTTCGGCCCTCGAGCGACGAGCGCTGTCCGAGCTAGCGCCCTTCCCCACCCAACCGCACACTCATCCTCGCGACCTCCTGCCACGCCCCGGTCGCCCGTTCCTCCGCCGTCGCCTCCCGGAGCAGCCCGGTCAACCGCTCCCGCAGCCGCAGCTCTGCGGCCGTCATCGCGCTCTCGTGCCCTCGCGCGAGGAGGTACGAGTGGGCGTCCGTCGCGAAGGCGGCCAGGGCGTCGAGGAAGATCTCGAGGGCGCGGGCGGCCTCGCCGACGCGGGACGGATCGCGGGGCACCGGCAGCATCGGCACGAGCCGCAGCCTCCCCTGCCAGAGGCGCTCGTCGAGCGGATCGGCGAAGAGGGTGAGCGCGGTCGCGAGCGTTCCCGAGGCGGAGGAGGGGAACGCGCGGCGGACGTCGTGGACGATCTCGTGGAAGTGGTCGTCGGTGAGGCCGAAGCCGACGAAGAGCAGGTGCCGGGTCGCGAGGGTGGCCTTCACGATCGAGGAGAGGGCGCGGCGGGAGGAGTCGAAGCCGAGGTAGTCGTCGCGGGTGAGGACGATCGAGGACGGGTCGTCGACGGTGCCGTGGAGCTTCAGCAGCCAGCGCTCGTGGTCGCCCTCGTGGTCGCCGGGGATGACGGCGCGGGGGACGCCCGCGTCCTCGGACGCCGTCTCGAAGAGGCGGTCGTAGTTGAGCGTGATGGCCTGCTCGGAGTCGATCGCGGTGAGGAGCGCCGGCGCGAGACCGTACCGCTCGAGGGAGCCGATCTCACGGGCGACGGCCTCGGCGAACCGTCCGGGCTTCTCCTCGTCGAAGAGCGTCGCGAGGTAGGACGCCTGGTCGAGCACGTTCTTCCCGCTGAGGACCGCGGACGTCTCGGAGTCGAGTCCGATCTCGCGGCCGAGCTCCTCGAGCAGTCCGTCCCAGGAGGGGCCGCCGGCGCTGACGCTGGTCCCGGCGCCGAGGAAGGGCACGAGCCGGCGGCGACGGGCGCGCTCGGCGAGGCTCTGCGCCTCCTCGAGGGCCGGAGCCTCCAGCTCGGGCCAGGACGTCGCGGGATCGAGTCGCCGCCTGGACTGGGCGAAGGCGTGGACGGCGGCGCGGAGGGTGACGATCGCGATGTCGACCTGGAACGCCTCGGCGGCCTCCCGCAGCACGCGGAGCTGCTGGGCGAGCACGGCGTCGCGGAGCGTCCCTGATCCGCCTCCCGCCGTCGCGAAGAGCGGCACGGCCAGGAGCGGCAGCGGCCGCCTCGTGCGCCGATCTCTCGTCGCCGTCCGCGCGGCGACCTCGACGAAGGTTCGGAGGCGGCGGGCGATGTCGGCGAGTCCTTCGCTGTCCTCGGCGTCGTGCACGGCGCGATCGGGGACGGCGGTGAGGACTGGAGTGGGCTCGCCGTCGCGCGGCGCGAGCGGCAGTGCCGCCTGTCGGCCGTCCGAGAACTCCGGAGTCAGTACGGCGCGTGCGCGATCCTCCAGCTGCGGGACCCCGCGCCAGAAGTCGGTGAACGAGAGGAAGCGGTCCGTCGGCAGGAGCCACGCGTCGCAGGCGAAGTGGAGGAGGCTTCCGCGGGTGACGAAGAGATGAGGTCGAGGCACGGCCTCTTCCTATCAGCATCGCTCAGTCGCCCGGGAGGGCTCGTTCTCCGCGTCGAGAACGAGCCCTCCCGGGCGACTCGGTGCAGACGGCCGGGAGTCACGCGAGCATCCGATGCCGATGTGACGCCGGCGTCAGCGCCCCAGCACTCCCGCGTACACCGCCAGGTACTCGTCGACCATCCGGTCCACGGCGAAGCGGCGGCGCGCGGTCGCCCGCACGGCTGCGCGGTCGAGGAGTCCGACCCGCTCGACCGCGGCGACCGCCTCCGACAGGGAGCCCACCGCGTACCCGGTGACGCCCTCGTCGATGATCTCGGCCATGGATCCGCGGCGGTACGCGATCACCGGCGTCCCGCACGCCATCGCCTCGACGACGGAGAGGCCGAACGGCTCGTCGAAGCCGATCGGATGCAGGAGCGCGAGCGCCCCGCCGAGGACGAGGGCGCGCTCCTCCGGCCCGACCGAGCCGCGGTAGACGACGCGCGTCCCGTCGACGAGCGGCTCGACCTCCTCGCGCCAGTAGCGCTCGTCCTGGACGATGCCGCAGAGGAGGAGTCGGCGTCCGGCCGCGGCGGCGATCCGGACCGCCTCCGCCGTGCCCTTGTCGGGATGGATCCGGCCGAGGATCACAAGATCCTCTCCTCCGGATCCGGCGGGGAAGCCGTCCACGTCGATCCCGTGGTGCACCGTCGCCGCGTAGTCGAGCTCGGGGGAGCGGTCGCTGTCCGAGATCGACACCAGGTGCGCGGTGCGCGGATGCCGCAGCGCCTCTCGGTAGGCGGGCAGGATCTCGGGCCCCGAGAAGCCGTGCACCATCGTCACCAGGAACACGGCCGGGGTGCCGTCGACGTCGACGCAGCGGCGGATCAGGAGGCCGGCGCCGCGAGTGGCGTCCTCGCGGCCGTGCCCGGCGGGGAGGACCTACTCGAGGAGGAAGGCGCGCCCGTTGATCAGCAGCGTGTCGCCGTCGGTCGCGGCGAGAACGCCGAATTCGTCGACGGAGCGGGTGGAGTCCCCGGCGGTGTCCGAGGTCGCGGCGACAGCGGGAGTGGCTGCGGCGGCGGTGAGGAGGAGCCCGCAGGCGAGTGCGGTGATCACGGTCGTGCGGTTCATCGGCGTCGTCCTTGGCGTCGTGGTGGGCCGCTTCTCGTGGAGGCGGCGGGAACTGGTTCCGAGCCTAGGGCGCCGAGCCCGTCAACGCCCTGGGTCGTTCCTTGGGTTCAGCTATGAAGTACCGTGCAGCCATGCCCTGGGGACGCCTCTACTTCGCCGTGCAGGCCCTCGGCGGCGCGGCCTGGTGGGTCGCCGTGGCGCTCGTCCCCGCCGTGCGGATCGCGACGCTCGGCAGCCTCGATCCCGTCCCTGTCGCGGCTCTCGACCTCCCGCTGTTCGTCGGCGCCTCCGCTCTGGCCGCGGCCGGGATCCGCTGGGCGGCCGTCACCGCGACGGCCTGGACG
This sequence comes from Rathayibacter sp. AY1D2, assembly GCF_002932695.1. Classification (NCBI taxonomy): domain Bacteria; kingdom Bacillati; phylum Actinomycetota; class Actinomycetes; order Micrococcales; family Microbacteriaceae; genus Rathayibacter; species Rathayibacter sp. AY1D2. The sequence goes on from NZ_PSVX01000013.1 coordinate 23,049, forward strand.
CTCCTCGTCGCGGTCGCCCTGGCCGTCTGGGCCAAGCTGGCGGGGGCGGCGGGCTGGGGGGTCGTCGCGATGCTCGCCGTGGCGGGCGGGTCCGTCGTCGCGGCGTGCCTGCTCCTGCTCGGCCGGGTGCCCACGCGCTGGATCGCCTCCGGTCCCTTCTCCTTCCGGGTCGCGACCGCGGGCCGCCGACCCGGATCGCACCTCGCCGCGACCCTCGGGCAGATCGCGGTGTTCTGGGGAGGCGCGCTGGTCGTCGTCCCGCTGGTGATCGCTGCGCTGGAGGAGCGCTGGGGCGTGAGCCTCGGAGCGGCGCCGCCCGCGGTCGTCGGCGTCGGCGTCCTGCTGCTGGTCGCGGCGAGCGCGCTCGGGATCTGGTCGGGGCTCACGATGTCGCTCCTCGGCGACGGCACGCCGCTGCCGATCGCGATGACCAACCGGCTGGTGATCGCCGGCCCCTACCGCTGGGTCCGCAACCCGATGGCCGCCGACGGCATCGTGCAGGGAGCGGCGGTCGGGCTGCTGCTCTCGTCGTGGCTGGTCGTGCTGTACGCACTCCTCGGCGCCGTCGTCTGGAACCAGGCCGTGCGCCCGCTGGAGGAGGCGGACCTCGCCGCCCGCTTCGGCGCCGACTTCGAGCGCTACCGCTCGCGCGTCCGCTGCTGGGTGCCCCGCCGCCCGGAGCCGCTGCCGCGCCGGGGGTAGCCGCTGCCGCAGTGCGGTCGTCGAGGCGTTCCGCTCACGCCGGGACACCGCCGCCAGGCCGGCGTCTCGCCGACGAGGGCGGTGTCTCGAGGTGCCGGACGCGCCTCTCGCGACGGCGACGCGCCTCGCCCGCCGACCTCGTCACTCCGCAGTGCGCCCGCGCCCGACCACCGCGGCGACCAGCCCCGCCGACACCGCGGCCAGCGCGACCAGCACCCCGCCCACGCCGAGCGCCCCCGCCACGAGCGGAGTCGCCAGCGCCAGCGCGACACCGGGGAGCGCCAGCCGCGCGGGCATCGGCTGGTGCTCGCCGAGCGGCGCGTGCACCGCCCACAGGGTCAGGACGAAGACCGCGACCGGGACCGCGACGGCCGCGCCGATCACCGTGTCGGACGCCTCGAGGTGGCCCGCGGTCGCGGCGACGGCCGCCTCCAGCCCCGCTCCCAGCGCCGCGACGGCCCCGAACGCCGCGAACTGCGCGTAGCCCCCGCCGCAGCAGAGCCCCCCCCGCCCCTCCAGCAGCTCGCCCGAGGGATGCGAGAACGACAGCCACCACAGCGCGAACACGATCACCAGCCCGCAGGCCGCGACCAGCACGAGCGAGGTGCTGACGCCCGCCTCCGTCACCGCCCGCTGCACGCCCATCACCGCCGCGAGGACGCCCTCGCCGAGCAGGATGATCGTGAACAGCCCGTACCGCTCGGCGACGTGGTGCGGATGCCAGTTCGCGTCGCCCGCCCGCTGCGCCCAGAGGGGCACCGCCAGCTCGCAGGCGACCAGGAGCAGGAAGCTCACCACCCCGACCTCCTCGGGCAGGAGCAGCCGCAGCAGCCAGCCGACCTGCACGATCGAGAAGCCGACGGCGCTGCGCACGGCGGAGGTGCGGTGCTCCGGAGTGGACACGGCGACGCGGATCCACTGGCTCACCAGCGCGAACCGCATGATCGCGTAGCCGATGGTGATCGCCCGGTAGTCGCCCTCCTCGAAGCCGGCCGGGACGCCGGCCGCGAGCACGAGGACGCCGCCCATCTGGGCGAGGGTCAGCAGCCGGTAGGGCACATCGTCGGTGTCGTACCCGGAGGCGAACCAGGTGAAGTTCATCCACGCCCACCAGATCGCGAAGAACACCATGCCGAAGGGGAGGAGCCCCTCGGCGAGGTGCCCCTCCTCGGTCGCGTGGGCAAGCTGCTGGGCGATCTGCGCGATCGCGACGACGAAGGTCAGGTCGACGAGCAGCTCGAGCGGACTCGAGACGCGGTGCGCCTCGTCGATCGCGCGCGGCTGCATCCGCACGCGGAGGGGGTGCGCGGGGGAGGCGGGCATGCGCTCATCCTGCACCCGGAGGGCCGCTGCGCGAGTGCCGCGCCCGCCTCCCGCGACCCTCGGCGCCCGCCCTCGCACCGAGTGTCCAGACGTCGTCGCACTCGAGCGCGAGTGCGACGACCATCGGACACTCGCGGGCGGCCGGACCTCGCGGGGCCGGGCTCACACTCGCCGGGTACGTCGCAGCCGCGCCCCGCGCCGGCCCGCGCAGGGCCCCCGCCTACGATGGGTCGGGATGTCCCCCGAATCCGCGCTCGCCGCCCCGACCCGCGAGTCCCCGGGCGCCCGGCGGTCGCGGCGCGGGCCGCTCCTCGGACTCGCCCTGGTCGCCGTCCTCGTGGCGACGCGCCTGCTCGCCCCGGACGCGGCGGGCGACGCCCTCTCGGACGCGGTGCGCGACTTCCTCACCCTCTCGATCAGCGTCGTCATCGAGTCGCTGCCGTTCGTGTTCCTCGGCATCGTCCTCTCGATCGCGGTGCAGCTGTGGGTGCCCGAGGCCGTGCTCCTGAGGATCCTTCCGAAGCGGGCGCTCCCGCGGCGCCTCGTGATCTCGCTGCTCGGCGTGCTCCTCCCGGTCTGCGAGTGCGGCAACGTGCCGCTCGCGCGCGGGCTGATCGTCAAGGGCCTCTCGGTGTCGGAGTCGATGACGTTCCTCCTGGCCGCGCCGATCGTGAATCCGATCACCATCGTCACGACCTACCAGGCCTTCGGCTGGGCCGACGGGATCCTCGTCTGGCGCATCGTCGGCGGCTTCGCGATCGCGAACCTCGTCGGCTGGATCTTCAGCCGCCACTCCGAGCCGATGAGCCTGCTCACCGACCGCTTCCGCGCTGCCTGCGAGGCGGGCGAGCGGCCCTCCCGCTCCCTCCGCGACCGCTCCCGGCGCAGCGTGCTGCTGTTCGCCGAGGAGACCGGGGCGATGATGCCGGCGCTGTTCGTCGGCGCCGCCATCGCGGGGCTGATCCAGGTCGGCGTCTCGCGCGACGTGCTGACCACGCTCGGCGGCGACCCGCTCTGGTCGGTGCTGGCGCTGATGGTGCTCGCCTTCGTCATCTCGATCTGCTCGAACGTCGACGCGTTCTTCGTGCTCTCGTTCGGCTCCACGTTCCTGCCGGGAGGCATCATCGCGTTCCTCGTCTTCGGCCCGATGATCGACGTCAAGATGCTCGCGCTGCTCCGCACCACGTTCTCGGCCGCGACCCTGGTGCGCGTCACCGTGCTGGTCGCCCTCGCCGCCGCCGTGCTGGGACTGGCGGTGAACTATGCGCTCTGAGCGCCTCCTCGCCCGCTGGAAGGGCGTCGTCCGCAGCCTGGTGGGCGGCGGCGCGACCCTGTGGCTCGCCGCGACCGGCCGGCTCGGCCTCTACATCCACCCCCGCTACTTGGAGTTCTCGGTGGTGCTCGCGGTGATCGCCGGAGTGCTGCTGATCGCGGCGTTCGCGGTCGTGCCGGGCGCCGAGGAGGACGCCCACGAGCACGAGGACGACGTCGAGCACCTCCACGCCCCCGCACCCGCCCGCCCCTGGCGCCGGGTGGTCGCGGTCGCGGCCGGAGTCGCGGTGATCGCCTCCGCCGCCGTCGCCCTGCTCGTGCTCCCGCCGGCCGCCCTCACCGCCTCGACCGCGACGCAGCGCGAGGTCAACACGAGCGCCGTCGACGCCTCCGTGACCGCCGCTGCGCCCACCGGCGACACGGCGTCCTTCAGCGTGCGCGACTGGGCGACCCTGCTGCGCCAGGGCGCGAGCGAGCAGTTCCTCGCCGGCCGCACGGCGACGGTGAGCGGATTCGTGACCCCCGACGCCTCCGACCCCGAGAACGTCTTCTACATCGCCCGCTTCGTCGTCACCTGCTGCGCGGTGGACGCGCAGCCGGTGGGCGTGCCGGTCTACCAGGCCGGCTGGGCCGACACCTGGTCGGAGGGGCAGTGGCTGGAGGCGAGCGGCGGCTTCGGCGCGAACCCGAGCGTCACCAGCGCCGAGGCGGTCGTGCTGGAGCCGGAGGCGCTCACTCCGATCGACGAGCCGGCGATGCCGTATGTCTACTGAGCGCGGCGCGAATCCTGAGCGCGGCGCGTCTCCTGAGCGCGGCGCGTCTCTCGAGCCCGGCGCGTCTCCCGGCGGCGGCACGTCGGCGCAGAGCGGGCGACGGGCCGGAGGCGGCGCGCGGCGGGCTCCCGGCCTCGACTCCGCAGGCGCCTGCCGCTTCTCGCGGCTCTTCTGGGCGGTCGTCGCGGTGCTCGTCCTCGCGGTCGGAGGCCTGACCGCCGCCACCGTCGCGAAGGGGCCCCGGGTCGCCTCCCTCGAGGTCAGCACCGACGGCGTCGTCGAGCGCGACGGCTCCCGAGCCCGCCTGCACCTCGACCAGGCGCTCGAGCCCGACGCGCTCGACCGTGTCCGCGTCGCTCCGGACGCCCCGCACACCGCCGAGCTCGACGGCGGCGTGCTCACCGTCACCTTCACCGACACCCTCCGCTACGCCACCCGCTACGAGATCGGGATCGACGACGCCCGCAGCGCCGCGACCGGCTCGGCCGCCGACGTCTCCGCCTCCTTCACCACGAAGGACCCCGACCTCTTCACCCTCGACCGCGCCGCCGACGACCCCTCGCAGCCCGACGCCGTCCGCGTCCGCCCGCTCTCCGGAGGCGACGCCCGGGTCCTCGTCACGGCCGACCGGATCCAGGACTACGCCGTCGTCGGCCCGGTGCTGGTCGTCGTGACCATCGAGCCGGACGACACGAACCTCCTCCGCACGGTCACGCTCGACACCGGCTCCGAGGGCGTCATCCCGCTCCCCGGCCCCGGGACCGTGCGCGAGCTGCACTCCTCGCCCGAGAAGGGCGTGCTCGGCTGGACCTTCACCGGGCAGGCGCCGTCGGGCCCGCTCGACCGCGCCCTCTACTCCTACGACCTCACCGACCAGAAGGCCGAGGCGATCCCCGTAGTCGGGATCGACGGCGGGCCGCTGCGGGCGCGCGACTGGATGTTCGTGCCCGGCACCACCTCCGTCGTCACCCACTCGCTCGACGACACGGTGCTCCTGCTCGACCTGCTGACGCCCGGCTCGATCAGCCCGCTCGGGCAGCACGCGGAGCTGCGCGGATTCGTGCCCGGCGCGAACCGGCTCGTGGTCGCCGATCCGGCGTCGGGCTCGCTGATCGACCTGGCCGACGGTTCGGTCGAGACGCTCGCCCTCCCCCCGGCGGACGTGAGCGCGACCGCGTCGCCCGTGCAGATCCTGCTCCTCGACTCCGGGAGCTACGTCGAGCTCGAGGCCGAGTACGCGCCGGAGACGGGGGCGACCCAGTACTCCGTCGTCCGCGTCGACGCGTCCGGCACCTCGGAGGTGTTCCGCACCTCGCCGACGGGGCGCATCCGCGGCGTCTGCCTCTCGCCGAACGGGCAGTACCTCGCCGTCGAGACCGTCTCGGTCGAGGGCCGGCCGGACGACTACCCGGGCGAGCCGGGCTTCAGCGCGACCTCGACCGTGCTCGTCGACCTCGGCACCGGCGACACCGCGCGCAGTGTCAACGGGCGCTCGCGCGACTGGTGCGCGTAGGGGGCCGACCTGACGACCGGTTCGTCCACCTGACTGATTGCTGGCGGCCCGGAAGGACCGGATCGTTCAGCAGATCATCGAGAACGACCAGCGCGCCGAGCTGAGCGTCGCGGACCGCACCGCCGCATGGGCGCAGCTCGCGTTCGAAGGCGTGTCCGCTGCAGCGATCGCCATGCGCACCGGCACCAAGACCGACGCGGTGAAGAAGGGGCTCGCGGTCGCGGAGTCCGCGACCGTCACGTCCGTTCTGCACGAGCACGAGCTGACCCTGGACCAGGCGGCGGTGCTGTTGGAGTTCGAGGACGACGCCGACGCCCGCGCGATACTGATCGAGGTCGCCACGCACGACCCGGCCCAGTTCGAGCACACCGCGCAGACCCTCCGCGACGAGGCCGCGCACCAGGGGCTCCTCGCGGCGACCGCCGCCGAGTACACCGGCAACGGCTTCCAGATCCTCACCCGCTCCGACGCTTACGGCGACCAGGCGACGTGGACGCCGGTGCGGCAGCTGCGCGGCGAGGACGGGAAGAGCGTCACCCCGGAGCAGGTCGCGGCCGTTCCCGGCCGTGGAGTGCTCATCGACACCAGCTGGCGCGGCGAGGTCGAGGTCACGCTCCTGGTTCAGGACCCGACCGCCGCCGGATTCACCTACGCCTACGGAGCCCCCGAGCAGCCGCAGACCGAGGAGGAGGCCGAGGAGGAGCGGGCCGAGAAGTCCGCGGAGCGGAAGGTGCTCATCGCCAACAACAAGGCGTGGAACGCGGCCGAGAAGGTGCGCCGCGAGTGGATCGCGACCTTCCTCGCCCGCAAGACCCTCCCCAAGGACGCGGATCGCGTCATCGCCCTCGGTCTCACCGCTCACCGGTTCGCGGTGTCCTCCGGGATGACGGGCGGCAGCGACCTCGCGCACACGCTGCTACGCATCAAGCGCCCCTCCGGCTACCGCGCGGACGCCCTCGCGGCGCTGGTCGAGGGGAACCCCGCGAAGGCCCGCCTGGTAGCGCTGGCCGTCGTGCTCGGAGGGCAGGAGGCGCACACGAGCAAGGAGTCCTGGCGCCGCGGCGACGAGCGCACGGCCGAGCACTTCCGCCAGCTCGCGGCCTGGGGCTACGCGCTCTCCCCGGTCGAGCAGGTCGTCACCGGCGACAGCACCCCCGCCGACGCCGCAGGACTCAGCTAGCCCACCCGGCGGGGACCGGCTCGCACCGGTCCCCGCCCCTCCTCTTCTCCCACTGCTGCACAGGAAGGCCTGACCATGACCACCACGACCACCGCACCCCGCCCCGCCCACCGCTTCGACCCGTACCAGGAGTGATCGACCTCGAAATCGGATCGCTTTCCACGGCTGGGGGACCGACGACGAGAACGACGACCACCCTCGACGCTATCGACTGCGCCGACGGCCCACACGAGATCGATCCCGCGTCGCTCGGTGAGAAGCCGATATCGAGTGTCGACGCCACCCCATCGGACGCGGACAACGACACCGTCTGGGTCCTCACAGTGCGCGGAGACCGGGATCCCTCCTGACATCGGCGGGACTTCTCGACGCGCTCGGCCGGTGTCGTCCTCAAGCGCGTCTCGGCTCTGCTGTCCAGTACGGAAATCGTCCTACGGCCGGCCGAGTTCAGCTAGTCGACGGTCATAGCGGGCCAGTCCGGCACGCATCTGCTCGATCGACCTCGGCGTGAAACGCCTCACCTGCATGTCGAGGATCGCATCGGCCACGACGTCGCTGGTCCCGAATGCTGCGGCAACGGCCGCCCTCTCGTCGTCGCGACCTCCCGAGACGCTCGCGCACACCCGGAACAGCTTCTCGGGGTTCTCGATGGCTCTGATGCAGGCGTTGATGATCTCGGTACTCATCACCAGATTCTGACGTTCGCTGTCGTCGTCCATGCGGTCACCGTACCGGCCGAAGCGACCTGCCTCCGGGCGGCGACGGCCTCGCGGCGGGGCGGACGTTCTCAGCGCTCCAGTCGGTCGGGTCGTCGCGGGGATCGCGAGGCCGGGCTTCATGGCGACGACGATGTCCGCGTTCTCGAGGTCCTCCACTGTGACGGCGCGGGGGGTGCGGTCGCTGATGTCGAGACCGAGCTCCGCGACGGTCGCGGCAATCGCGGGGTTCACTGTGTCTGCGGGGGACAGCCCGGCGGTGGTGGCGGTGTAGCGGTCGCCGGCGAGTACTTCGAACATGCCGGCCGCTCCCAACTCGGCGCCCGCGGTCAGCCGAAGCACCAGCATCGCCTGCACGATCCACCTCACCCGGAAAGGGGACTTAGTTAGACCGTCTAGAAAATCTAGGCTGTGACCGCTCGATCGGCGATCCCTGGCTGCTGGTCGTTCGAGGTTGGCGCGCGTTCGGCCAACCGGCAGCGAGGGGTGCACCGACCCGAACGGTTGCACCCCTCGCTGTAATTGTGAAGCCACCAGAGCCCGTTGACGAGAGGGCCCGGAGGCGCCGAGACATTTTCGAGGGTCGATGCCGGTGAGGGTCAGGCGAAAGCGCTGCCCGCCAGCGGATGCGCGAGCAGGATCCCCGCGATGAGGACGAGTGCGGCGCTCGGCAGCACGAACTCGACGGCGTGTTTTCCGTGGCGGGTCAGCGCGTAGGTCGCCAGATGGATGAGCACGCCGACCGTGAGCAGGGCGGCGCACGTGAGAAGACCCCATCCGCCGATGAAGAGCAGACTGACTCCCGGGCCACCCGACTCGGGGATCCCGTACCAGACGGCGTCCGCGATCCAGAGTGTCGCGGCGGCGACGCCGGTTGACGCGAGAGCGACCCAGGACACAACGGAGCTAGAGCCGGTCGAGGTCGATCTCCTGGTGTCCACCTGCCGAACGCTAGGGCAGCCGACGGCGCTGCGCTCGGGAGTCCACCGGCAACTCCTTGAAGGGGCACGGCCGTCCGTCGCCGGACGGATTCACGTCCACCTCTTGTTCATTCCGGCTTCGTTGTCCAGCGCCGTCGGCTGCCCTAGCGTTCGGCAGGTGGACACCAGGAGATCGACCTCGACCGGCTCTAGCTCCGTTGTGTCCTGGGTCGCTCTCGCGTCAACCGGCGTCGCCGCCGCGACACTCTGGATCGCGGACGCCGTCTGGTACGGGATCCCCGAGTCGGGTGGCCCGGGAGTCAGTCTGCTCTTCATCGGCGGATGGGGTCTTCTCACGTGCGCCGCCCTGCTCACGGTCGGCGTGCTCATCCATCTGGCGCCCTCCGCGCTGAGCCGCCACGGAAAACGCCCCGTCGAGTTCGTGCTGCCGAGCGCCGCACTCGTCCTCATCGCGGGGATCCTGCTCGCGCATCCGCTGGCGGGCAGCGCTTTCGCCTGACCCTCACCGGCATCGACCCTCGAAAATGTCTCGGCGCCTCCGGGCCCTCTCGTCAACGGGCTCTGGTGGCTTCACAATTACAGCGAGGGGTGCAACCGTTCGGGTCGGTGCACCCCTCGCTGCCGGTTGGCCGAACGCGCGCCAACCTCGAACGACCAGCAGCCAGGGATCGCCGATCGAGCGGTCACAGCCTAGATTTTCTAGACGGTCTAACTAAGTCCCCTTTCCGGGTGAGGTGGATCGTGCAGGCGATGCTGGTGCTTCGGCTGACCGCGGGCGCCGAGTTGGGAGCGGCCGGCATGTTCGAAGTACTCGCCGGCGACCGCTACACCGCCACCACCGCCGGGCTGTCCCCCGCAGACACAGTGAGCCCCGCGATTGCCGCGACCGTCGCGGAGCGCGGGCTCGACAGCAGCGACCGGACCCGCCGCGCCGTCAGAGTGGAGGACCTCGAGAACGCGGACATCGTCGTCGCCATGAAGCCCGGCCTCGCGATCCCCGCGACGACCCGACCGACTGGAGCGCTGAGAACGTCCGCCCCGCCGCGAGGCCGTCGCCGCCCGGAGGCAGGTCGCTTCGGCCGGTACGGTGACCGCATGGACGACGACAGCGAACGTCAGAATCTGGTGATGAGTACCGAGATCATCAACGCCTGCATCAGAGCCATCGAGAACCCCGAGAAGCTGTTCCGGGTGTGCGCGAGCGTCTCGGGAGGTCGCGACGACGAGAGGGCGGCCGTTGCCGCAGCATTCGGGACCAGCGACGTCGTGGCCGATGCGATCCTCGACATGCAGGTGAGGCGTTTCACGCCGAGGTCGATCGAGCAGATGCGTGCCGGACTGGCCCGCTATGACCGTCGACTAGCTGAACTCGGCCGGCCGTAGGACGATTTCCGTACTGGACAGCAGAGCCGAGACGCGCTTGAGGACGACACCGGCCGAGCGCGTCGAGAAGTCCCGCCGATGTCAGGAGGGATCCCGGTCTCCGCGCACTGTGAGGACCCAGACGGTGTCGTTGTCCGCGTCCGATGGGGTGGCGTCGACACTCGATATCGGCTTCTCACCGAGCGACGCGGGATCGATCTCGTGTGGGCCGTCGGCGCAGTCGATAGCGTCGAGGGTGGTCGTCGTTCTCGTCGTCGGTCCCCCAGCCGTGGAAAGCGATCCGATTTCGAGGTCGATCACTCCTGGTACGGGTCGAAGCGGTGGGCGGGGCGGGGTGCGGTGGTCGTGGTGGTCATGGTCAGGCCTTCCTGTGCAGCAGTGGGAGAAGAGGAGGGGCGGGGACCGGTGCGAGCCGGTCCCCGCCGGGTGGGCTAGCTGAGTCCTGCGGCGTCGGCGGGGGTGCTGTCGCCGGTGACGACCTGCTCGACCGGGGAGAGCGCGTAGCCCCAGGCCGCGAGCTGGCGGAAGTGCTCGGCCGTGCGCTCGTCGCCGCGGCGCCAGGACTCCTTGCTCGTGTGCGCCTCCTGCCCTCCGAGCACGACGGCCAGCGCTACCAGGCGGGCCTTCGCGGGGTTCCCCTCGACCAGCGCCGCGAGGGCGTCCGCGCGGTAGCCGGAGGGGCGCTTGATGCGTAGCAGCGTGTGCGCGAGGTCGCTGCCGCCCGTCATCCCGGAGGACACCGCGAACCGGTGAGCGGTGAGACCGAGGGCGATGACGCGATCCGCGTCCTTGGGGAGGGTCTTGCGGGCGAGGAAGGTCGCGATCCACTCGCGGCGCACCTTCTCGGCCGCGTTCCACGCCTTGTTGTTGGCGATGAGCACCTTCCGCTCCGCGGACTTCTCGGCCCGCTCCTCCTCGGCCTCCTCCTCGGTCTGCGGCTGCTCGGGGGCTCCGTAGGCGTAGGTGAATCCGGCGGCGGTCGGGTCCTGAACCAGGAGCGTGACCTCGACCTCGCCGCGCCAGCTGGTGTCGATGAGCACTCCACGGCCGGGAACGGCCGCGACCTGCTCCGGGGTGACGCTCTTCCCGTCCTCGCCGCGCAGCTGCCGCACCGGCGTCCACGTCGCCTGGTCGCCGTAAGCGTCGGAGCGGGTGAGGATCTGGAAGCCGTTGCCGGTGTACTCGGCGGCGGTCGCCGCGAGGAGCCCCTGGTGCGCGGCCTCGTCGCGGAGGGTCTGCGCGGTGTGCTCGAACTGGGCCGGGTCGTGCGTGGCGACCTCGATCAGTATCGCGCGGGCGTCGGCGTCGTCCTCGAACTCCAACAGCACCGCCGCCTGGTCCAGGGTCAGCTCGTGCTCGTGCAGAACGGACGTGACGGTCGCGGACTCCGCGACCGCGAGCCCCTTCTTCACCGCGTCGGTCTTGGTGCCGGTGCGCATGGCGATCGCTGCAGCGGACACGCCTTCGAACGCGAGCTGCGCCCATGCGGCGGTGCGGTCCGCGACGCTCAGCTCGGCGCGCTGGTCGTTCTCGATGATCTGCTGAACGATCCGGTCCTTCCGGGCCGCCAGCAATCAGTCAGGTGGACGAACCGGTCGTCAGGTCGGCCCCCTACGCGCACCAGTCGCGCGAGCGCCCGTTGACACTGCGCGCGGTGTCGCCGGTGCCGAGGTCGACGAGCACGGTCGAGGTCGCGCTGAAGCCCGGCTCGCCCGGGTAGTCGTCCGGCCGGCCCTCGACCGAGACGGTCTCGACGGCGAGGTACTGCCCGTTCGGCGAGAGGCAGACGCCGCGGATGCGCCCCGTCGGCGAGGTGCGGAACACCTCCGAGGTGCCGGACGCGTCGACGCGGACGACGGAGTACTGGGTCGCCCCCGTCTCCGGCGCGTACTCGGCCTCGAGCTCGACGTAGCTCCCGGAGTCGAGGAGCAGGATCTGCACGGGCGACGCGGTCGCGCTCACGTCCGCCGGGGGGAGGGCGAGCGTCTCGACCGAACCGTCGGCCAGGTCGATCAGCGAGCCCGACGCCGGATCGGCGACCACGAGCCGGTTCGCGCCGGGCACGAATCCGCGCAGCTCCGCGTGCTGCCCGAGCGGGCTGATCGAGCCGGGCGTCAGCAGGTCGAGCAGGAGCACCGTGTCGTCGAGCGAGTGGGTGACGACGGAGGTGGTGCCGGGCACGAACATCCAGTCGCGCGCCCGCAGCGGCCCGCCGTCGATCCCGACTACGGGGATCGCCTCGGCCTTCTGGTCGGTGAGGTCGTAGGAGTAGAGGGCGCGGTCGAGCGGGCCCGACGGCGCCTGCCCGGTGAAGGTCCAGCCGAGCACGCCCTTCTCGGGCGAGGAGTGCAGCTCGCGCACGGTCCCGGGGCCGGGGAGCGGGATGACGCCCTCGGAGCCGGTGTCGAGCGTGACCGTGCGGAGGAGGTTCGTGTCGTCCGGCTCGATGGTCACGACGACCAGCACCGGGCCGACGACGGCGTAGTCCTGGATCCGGTCGGCCGTGACGAGGACCCGGGCGTCGCCTCCGGAGAGCGGGCGGACGCGGACGGCGTCGGGCTGCGAGGGGTCGTCGGCGGTGCGGTCGAGGGTGAAGAGGTCGGGGTCCTTCGTGGTGAAGGAGGCGGAGACGTCGGCGGCCGAGCCGGTCGCGGCGCTGCGGGCGTCGTCGATCCCGATCTCGTAGCGGGTGGCGTAGCGGAGGGTGTCGGTGAAGGTGACGGTGAGCACGCCGCCGTCGAGCTCGGCGGTGTGCGGGGCGTCCGGAGCGACGCGGACACGGTCGAGCGCGTCGGGCTCGAGCGCCTGGTCGAGGTGCAGGCGGGCTCGGGAGCCGTCGCGCTCGACGACGCCGTCGGTGCTGACCTCGAGGGAGGCGACCCGGGGCCCCTTCGCGACGGTGGCGGCGGTCAGGCCTCCGACCGCGAGGACGAGCACCGCGACGACCGCCCAGAAGAGCCGCGAGAAGCGGGAGGCGCCTGCGGAGTCGAGGCCGGGAGCCCGCCGCGCGCCGCCTCCGGCCCGTCGCCCGCTCTGCGCCGACGTGCCGCCGCCGGGAGACGCGCCGGGCTCGAGAGACGCGCCGCGCTCAGGAGACGCGCCGCGCTCAGGATTCGCGCCGCGCTCAGTAGACATACGGCATCGCCGGCTCGTCGATCGGAGTGAGCGCCTCCGGCTCCAGCACGACCGCCTCGGCGCTGGTGACGCTCGGGTTCGCGCCGAAGCCGCCGCTCGCCTCCAGCCACTGCCCCTCCGACCAGGTGTCGGCCCAGCCGGCCTGGTAGACCGGCACGCCCACCGGCTGCGCGTCCACCGCGCAGCAGGTGACGACGAAGCGGGCGATGTAGAAGACGTTCTCGGGGTCGGAGGCGTCGGGGGTCACGAATCCGCTCACCGTCGCCGTGCGGCCGGCGAGGAACTGCTCGCTCGCGCCCTGGCGCAGCAGGGTCGCCCAGTCGCGCACGCTGAAGGACGCCGTGTCGCCGGTGGGCGCAGCGGCGGTCACGGAGGCGTCGACGGCGCTCGTGTTGACCTCGCGCTGCGTCGCGGTCGAGGCGGTGAGGGCGGCCGGCGGGAGCACGAGCAGGGCGACGGCGGCGGAGGCGATCACCGCGACTCCGGCCGCGACCGCGACCACCCGGCGCCAGGGGCGGGCGGGTGCGGGGGCGTGGAGGTGCTCGACGTCGTCCTCGTGCTCGTGGGCGTCCTCCTCGGCGCCCGGCACGACCGCGAACGCCGCGATCAGCAGCACTCCGGCGATCACCGCGAGCACCACCGAGAACTCGAAGTAGCGGGGGTGGATGTAGAGGCCGAGCCGGCCGGTCGCGGCGAGCCACAGGGTCGAGACGACGCCGATCAGGCTGAGGACGACGCCCTTCCAGCGGGCGAGGAGGCGCTCAGAGCGCATAGTTCACCGCCAGTCCCAGCACGGCGGCGGCGAGGGCGACCAGCACGGTGACGCGCACCAGGGTCGCGGCCGAGAACGTGGTGCGGAGCAGCGCGAGCATCTTGACGTCGATCATCGGGCCGAAGACGAGGAACGCGATGATGCCTCCCGGCAGGAACGTGGAGCCGAACGAGAGCACGAAGAACGCGTCGACGTTCGAGCAGATCGAGATGACGAAGGCGAGCACCATCAGCGCCAGCACCGACCAGAGCGGGTCGCCGCCGAGCGTGGTCAGCACGTCGCGCGAGACGCCGACCTGGATCAGCCCCGCGATGGCGGCGCCGACGAACAGCGCCGGCATCATCGCCCCGGTCTCCTCGGCGAACAGCAGCACGCTGCGCCGGGAGCGGTCGCGGAGGGAGCGGGAGGGCCGCTCGCCCGCCTCGCAGGCAGCGCGGAAGCGGTCGGTGAGCAGGCTCATCGGCTCGGAGTGGCGGCTGAAGATCCAGCCGACGAGGTTCGCGATCGCGAAGCCGCCGACGATGCGCCAGACGAGGATCCCGTCGGCCCAGCCGAAGGCCTGGTAGGTCGTGACGATGGTGATCGGATTCACGATCGGCGCGGCCAGGAGGAACGTCATCGACTCCCACACCGAGAGGCCCTTGACGATCAGCCCGCGCGCGAGCGGCACGTTGCCGCACTCGCAGACCGGGAGGAGCACGCCGAGCAGCGAGATCACGAGGCGCCGCGGGAGCGCCCGCTTCGGAAGGATCCTCAGGAGCACGGCCTCGGGCACCCACAGCTGCACCGCGATCGAGAGGACGATGCCGAGGAACACGAACGGCAGCGACTCGATGACGACGCTGATCGAGAGGGTGAGGAAGTCGCGCACCGCGTCCGAGAGGGCGTCGCCCGCCGCGTCCGGGGCGAGCAGGCGCGTCGCCACGAGGACGGCGACCAGGGCGAGTCCGAGGAGCGGCCCGCGCCGCGACCGCCGGGCGCCCGGGGACTCGCGGGTCGGGGCGGCGAGCGCGGATTCGGGGGACATCCCGACCCATCGTAGGCGGGGGCCCTGCGCGGGCCGGCGCGGGGCGCGGCTGCGACGTACCCGGCGAGTGTGAGCCCGGCCCCGCGAGGTCCGGCCGCCCGCGAGTGTCCGATGGTCGTCGCACTCGCGCTCGAGTGCGACGACGTCTGGACACTCGGTGCGAGGGCGGGCGCCGAGGGTCGCGGGAGGCGGGCGCGGCACTCGCGCAGCGGCCCTCCGGGTGCAGGATGAGCGCATGCCCGCCTCCCCCGCGCACCCCCTCCGCGTGCGGATGCAGCCGCGCGCGATCGACGAGGCGCACCGCGTCTCGAGTCCGCTCGAGCTGCTCGTCGACCTGACCTTCGTCGTCGCGATCGCGCAGATCGCCCAGCAGCTTGCCCACGCGACCGAGGAGGGGCACCTCGCCGAGGGGCTCCTTCCCTTCGGCATGGTGTTCTTCGCGATCTGGTGGGCGTGGATGAACTTCACCTGGTTCGCCTCCGGGTACGACACCGACGATGTGCCCTACCGGCTGCTGACCCTCGCCCAGATGGGCGGCGTCCTCGTGCTCGCGGCCGGCGTCCCGGCCGGCTTCGAGGAGGGCGACTACCGGGCGATCACCATCGGCTACGCGATCATGCGGTTCGCGCTGGTGAGCCAGTGGATCCGCGTCGCCGTGTCCACTCCGGAGCACCGCACCTCCGCCGTGCGCAGCGCCGTCGGCTTCTCGATCGTGCAGGTCGGCTGGCTGCTGCGGCTGCTCCTGCCCGAGGAGGTCGGGGTGGTGAGCTTCCTGCTCCTGGTCGCCTGCGAGCTGGCGGTGCCCCTCTGGGCGCAGCGGGCGGGCGACGCGAACTGGCATCCGCACCACGTCGCCGAGCGGTACGGGCTGTTCACGATCATCCTGCTCGGGGAGGGCGTCCTCGCGGCGGTGATGGGCGTGCAGCGGGCGGTGACGGAGGCGGGCGTCAGCACCTCGCTCGTGCTGGTCGCGGCCTGCGGGCTGGTGATCGTGTTCGCGCTGTGGTGGCTGTCGTTCTCGCATCCCTCCGGCGAGCTGCTGGAGCGGCGGCGCGGCCTCTCCTACCGCTGGGGCTACGCGCACTTCGCGGCGTTCGCGGCCCTCGCGGCGCTGGGATCCGGGCTGGAGGCGGCCGTCGCCGCGACCGCGGGCCACCTCGAGGCGTCCGACACGGTGATCGGCGCGGCCGTCGCGGTCCCGGTCGCGGTCTTCGTCCTGACCCTGTGGGCGGTGCACGCGCCGCTCGGCGAGCACCAGCCGATGCCCGCGCGGCTGGCGCTCCCCGGTGTCGCGCTGGCGCTGGCGACTCCGCTCGTGGCGGGGGCGCTCGGCGTGGGCGGGGTGCTGGTCGCGCTGGCCGCGGTGTCGGCGGGGCTGGTCGCCGCGGTGGTCGGGCGCGGGCGCACTGCGGAGTGACGAGGTCGGCGGGCGAGGCGCGTCGCCGTCGCGAGAGGCGCGTCCGGCACCTCGAGACACCGCCCTCGTCGGCGAGACGCCGGCCTGGCGGCGGTGTCCCGGCGTGAGCGGAACGCCTCGACGACCGCACTGCGGCAGCGGCTACCCCCGGCGCGGCAGCGGCTCCGGGCGGCGGGGCACCCAGCAGCGGACGCGCGAGCGGTAGCGCTCGAAGTCGGCGCCGAAGCGGGCGGCGAGGTCCGCCTCCTCCAGCGGGCGCACGGCCTGGTTCCAGACGACGGCGCCGAGGAGTGCGTACAGCACGACCAGCCACGACGAGAGCAGCAGCCCGACCGCCGCTCCCTGCACGATGCCGGCGACCGCCATCGGGTTGCGGACCCAGCGGTAGGGGCCGGCGATCACCAGCCGGTTGGTCATCGCGATCGGCAGCGGCGTGCCGTCGCCGAGGAGCGACATCGTGAGCCCCGACCAGATCCCGAGCGCGCTCGCCGCGACCAGCAGCAGGACGCCGACGCCGACGACCGCGGGCGGCGCCGCTCCGAGGCTCACGCCCCAGCGCTCCTCCAGCGCAGCGATCACCAGCGGGACGACGACCAGCGCGCCTCCCCAGAACACCGCGATCTGCCCGAGGGTCGCGGCGAGGTGCGATCCGGGTCGGCGGCCCGCGGTCGCGACCCGGAAGGAGAAGGGACCGGAGGCGATCCAGCGCGTGGGCACCCGGCCGAGCAGGAGCAGGCACGCCGCGACGACGGAGCCGCCCGCCGCGGCGACACTCGCGACGACGCCACAGCCCGCCTCCCCCGTCAGGGTGGCCCAGACGGCCAGGGCGACCGCGACGAGGAGCGTCCAGGCCGTCGCGGTGACGGCCGCCCAGCGGATCCCGGCCGCGGCCAGAGCGGAGGCGCCGACGAACAGCGGGAGGTCGAGAGCCGCGACAGGGACGGGATCGAGGCTGCCGAGCGTCGCGATCCGCACGGCGGGGACGAGCGCCACGGCGACCCACCAGGCCGCGCCGCCGAGGGCCTGCACGGCGAAGTAGAGGCGTCCCCAGGGCATGGCTGCACGGTACTTCATAGCTGAACCCAAGGAACGACCCAGGGCGTTGACGGGCTCGGCGCCCTAGGCTCGGAACCAGTTCCCGCCGCCTCCACGAGAAGCGGCCCACCACGACGCCAAGGACGACGCCGATGAACCGCACGACCGTGATCACCGCACTCGCCTGCGGGCTCCTCCTCACCGCCGCCGCAGCCACTCCCGCTGTCGCCGCGACCTCGGACACCGCCGGGGACTCCACCCGCTCCGTCGACGAATTCGGCGTTCTCGCCGCGACCGACGGCGACACGCTGCTGATCAACGGGCGCGCCTTCCTCCTCGAGTAGGTCCTCCCCGCCGGGCACGGCCGCGAGGACGCCACTCGCGGCGCCGGCCTCCTGATCCGCCGCTGCGTCGACGTCGACGGCACCCCGGCCGTGTTCCTGGTGACGATGGTGCACGGCTTCTCGGGGCCCGAGATCCTGCCCGCCTACCGAGAGGCGCTGCGGCATCCGCGCACCGCGCACCTGGTGTCGATCTCGGACAGCGACCGCTCCCCCGAGCTCGACTACGCGGCGACGGTGCACCACGGGATCGACGTGGACGGCTTCCCCGCCGGATCCGGAGGAGAGGATCTTGTGATCCTCGGCCGGATCCATCCCGACAAGGGCACGGCGGAGGCGGTCCGGATCGCCGCCGCGGCCGGACGCCGACTCCTCCTCTGCGGCATCGTCCAGGACGAGCGCTACTGGCGCGAGGAGGTCGAGCCGCTCGTCGACGGGACGCGCGTCGTCTACCGCGGCTCGGTCGGGCCGGAGGAGCGCGCCCTCGTCCTCGGCGGGGCGCTCGCGCTCCTGCATCCGATCGGCTTCGACGAGCCGTTCGGCCTCTCCGTCGTCGAGCCGCTGGCCTGCGGAACGCCGGTGCTCGCGCACCGCCGCGGATCCATGGCCGAGATCATCGACGAGGGCGTCACCGGGTACGCGGTGGGCTCCCTGTCGGAGGCGGTCGCCGCGGTCGAGCGGGTCGGACTCCTCGACCGCGCAGCCGTGCGGGCGACCGCGCGCCGCCGCTTCGCCGTGGACCGGATGGTCGACGAGTACCTGGCGGTGTACGCGGGAGTGCTGGGGCGCTGACGCCGGCGTCACATCGGCATCGGATGCTCGCGTGACTCCCGGCCGTCTGCACCGAGTCGCCCGGGAGGGCTCGTTCTCGACGCGGAGAACGAGCCCTCCCGGGCGACTGAGCGATGCTGATAGGAAGAGGCCGTGCCTCGACCTCATCTCTTCGTCACCCGCGGAAGCCTCCTCCACTTCGCCTGCGACGCGTGGCTCCTGCCGACGGACCGCTTCCTCTCGTTCACCGACTTCTGGCGCGGGGTCCCGCAGCTGGAGGATCGCGCACGCGCCGTACTGACTCCGGAGTTCTCGGACGGCCGACAGGCGGCACTGCCGCTCGCGCCGCGCGACGGCGAGCCCACTCCAGTCCTCACCGCCGTCCCCGATCGCGCCGTGCACGACGCCGAGGACAGCGAAGGACTCGCCGACATCGCCCGCCGCCTCCGAACCTTCGTCGAGGTCGCCGCGCGGACGGCGACGAGAGATCGGCGCACGAGGCGGCCGCTGCCGCTCCTGGCCGTGCCGCTCTTCGCGACGGCGGGAGGAGGATCAGGGACGCTCCGCGACGCCGTGCTCGCCCAGCAGCTCCGCGTGCTGCGGGAGGCCGCCGAGGCGTTCCAGGTCGACATCGCGATCGTCACCCTCCGCGCCGACGTCCACGCCTTCGCCCAGTCCAGGCGGCGACTCGATCCCGCGACGTCCTGGCCCGAGCTGGAGGCTCCGGCCCTCGAGGAGGCGCAGAGCCTCGCCGAGCGCGCCCGTCGCCGCCGGCTCGTGCCCTTCCTCGGCGCCGGGACCAGCGTCAGCGCCGGCGGCCCCTCCTGGGACGGACTGCTCGAGGAGCTCGGCCGCGAGATCGGACTCGACTCCGAGACGTCCGCGGTCCTCAGCGGGAAGAACGTGCTCGACCAGGCGTCCTACCTCGCGACGCTCTTCGACGAGGAGAAGCCCGGACGGTTCGCCGAGGCCGTCGCCCGTGAGATCGGCTCCCTCGAGCGGTACGGTCTCGCGCCGGCGCTCCTCACCGCGATCGACTCCGAGCAGGCCATCACGCTCAACTACGACCGCCTCTTCGAGACGGCGTCCGAGGACGCGGGCGTCCCCCGCGCCGTCATCCCCGGCGACCACGAGGGCGACCACGAGCGCTGGCTGCTGAAGCTCCACGGCACCGTCGACGACCCGTCCTCGATCGTCCTCACCCGCGACGACTACCTCGGCTTCGACTCCTCCCGCCGCGCCCTCTCCTCGATCGTGAAGGCCACCCTCGCGACCCGGCACCTGCTCTTCGTCGGCTTCGGCCTCACCGACGACCACTTCCACGAGATCGTCCACGACGTCCGCCGCGCGTTCCCCTCCTCCGCCTCGGGAACGCTCGCGACCGCGCTCACCCTCTTCGCCGATCCGCTCGACGAGCGCCTCTGGCAGGGGAGGCTGCGGCTCGTGCCGATGCTGCCGGTGCCCCGCGATCCGTCCCGCGTCGGCGAGGCCGCCCGCGCCCTCGAGATCTTCCTCGACGCCCTGGCCGCCTTCGCGACGGACGCCCACTCGTACCTCCTCGCGCGAGGGCACGAGAGCGCGATGACGGCCGCAGAGCTGCGGCTCCGGGAGCGGAAGACCGGGCTGCCCCGGGATGCGACGGCGGAGGAACGGGCGACCGGGGCGTGGCAGGAGGTCGCGAGGATGAGTGTGCGGTTGGGTGGGGAAGGGCGCTAGCTCGGACAGCGCTCGTCGCTCGAGGGCCGAACGGCCGAGCCGGCGGTCGTCGGCGAGTCCTGCGCGAATGGACGAAGGACCAGCGGATCGACTGATCGCGGGCGAGAGGTCACCGACCTCCCGCCCGGCACCGCTCAGACGGCGTCGTGGAGCTCGACGTTGTCCTGATACTCGAAGTGCGTCTGGACACGATCCGAGACGTCGATGTTCTGCATCTTGCTGGACGCGGGGATGAAGCCCACCAGACCAGCTGCCGTCTCACCGGCCTGAGCCGTCCGGTAGACGAACTTGAGGATCGCGTCGTTGCGGGAGTAGTAGCCGTAGACCGCCTCGTCGACCGAGGCAGTCAACGAGTCCCAGTTGCTCTTCGCTCCGATCGCGGTGCCGAGGAGATGTGCGGCCTGGATCCGCGGCCCTCCGGGCTTCGTGCCCATGGACTGCGCGGCGACGACCATCGCCCTCGCTCCCAGACTGTGACCGATGAGCACGTACGACTCCGCGTTCGTGCGTGCAAGCAGATCACCGATGATCACGCCCGTCTTGTCGGCGCGATTCTTCGCGACGTGCCAGGGGTTCCTCGCGAGGTCCGAGGCGATCATCGCCGGCCCGGCGACGCCTCCGAGAAGCTTCGCCCCCGCCTTGTGCCCGAGCGCCGCCGCTCCTCTGAGCAGCCCCATGGCGACGCCCTTGCCTGCTGCGCCGACGGCGAGCTCCCCCAGATCCCGCAACTCCTTCGACCCCCATCGGACGCGGTAGACGGGCGAGTCCGGGTAGCGGGAGTCGACGATCGACTTCCACTTGCCCCACCGCTCTCCCTCACCGTCGGTGAGGAACCCGTTAGCGACGACCACGGGGACGCCGCCCGTTCCCGGACGGAGCAGCTCGATCTGGAACGACTTGTCCTCGCTCAGGTAGGCGTTCGCGACCGATGCCCCGAGGACACCTCCCACCGCCGCTCCGACGGCCGTCACGACCGCCGTGCCGCCGGCCATGCCGAGCCCGCCCGCTGCGAGGGTGCCGCCGCCGAGCAGCGCGAGTCCGTGTGAGCTCGCCGCTGCGCCGGTGAATCCGCCGAAGACGCCGAGCGAGCCGATCGCGCCGCCGATGGCGGGAGCGGCGAGGAGAGCGACCGGCGCCGCCATCGCGAGGACAGCGATGCCGCCCACGATGATCTTCGAGGTCGCGTCGAGGTCGGGCTTCTCGTACTCGAGGAAGGCCTCGTAGTCGTGCAGCTCGCCGAAGCTCCCCTGGGCCTTCTCGAAGCCCGGGATCTCGTGCTTGTGCTCGGCGCAGGACTGGGGGACGCGCAGAGCGCCGCGCTCGCGCACCGCCATGTTGCCGCAGCCCACAGCCACGCACGGGAGCGTCGCGGATCCGCAGCCCTGGCAGACGTAGACGGGAAGCTGCCCCGCGGGACGGTTCGACTTCCGGTGCTCGGTGTTGAAGAAGCACGACGAGCACCATCCGTGCTGGACGTCCAGCAGCGAGACGTCGTCTGCGACGTCCGCGATCCACTGCGCCGTCTTCGCGTACGTCTCGGCCACTTTCTGTGCGGTCCGCCGCTCCTGCTCCACCTGCTGGAGAGCTGCCTTCTGCTCGGCCGGATCCGAATGCGCGAGAGCCTCGGCATTGGACGTCATCCGGGCGCGGTACCAGGTCTTGGCGTACGCCCACATGTTGCTGCGCAGTGCAGGATTGCTCTCGAGAACGCCACCGCTCTCCGTCACCGGCTCGAGATCGGTAAACTCCCCCGCAAGGGAGAGAGTCGCCCCCTGATCCGAGACCACATCCACTCGGAGACGGGTTCCTTCGACGACATAGGCGTGCAGTGAGCCGGGCATGGGTTGATCGTGCCATACCGGTCGAGGTCCGGTTCGCTGCGGAAGGGCTGTCGCTTCCTTCTCGATCGGTCGCCGTCCCGTCGGATTCTCCGCGCTCATCGCGTCGGACTCTCCCCCATACCAAGACCGGAGCAGACGGACTCGAAGACGGTCAGTGACACCCCCTCTTCTCCCGGCGCGAAAAGGGAGCCGATGCGGTGAAAGTCGGTACCGTCCGACAGACTCACCGGAACGACGAAGGGGACGAAGTGCAGTTCACGATCAACGGCGCCACCTACGAACTCACACGGGAACAAGTCGAGAGCACCCTCGCCCGTACCGCGCCGGCCGAGGTGAGCACGTACTCCGTCGAGGTGAGCGGCAGCCGCTTCCCCGTGAAACAGGTGATCTCCGAGGTCACCGGTCTGCAGAGGAGCGAGTTCACCTCCGGCCAGGCACAGCGGGTCCTCACAGGGCTCGGATTCCTGGTGCTCAGCACTGCTCCGGGAGCTCGAGGGCGCATCTCCGGTTCCACGCGGTCCTTCGACGGCGTCGAGTGGGGGCTCGCCGCATCCGAGCACGGTTACGAGGAAGCGTCCTCGGGCAAGCTGCATCTCCCAGGATGTGCTCACGGCGTGACGACTCCGATCCGCATCTGGGCTCAGGACGAAGTGCTGAAGGCCTGGGGTGCTGCGCCGGATGTCGATCTCAGGACGCTGACGCGACCGGGATGGTGCTCGGACTGCGCGGCCATAAGAGGAACGACCGACCCCGGCGTTCCAGCGGAGCAACCGGAGACGTCCGGACGGACGGGCCGGGCGGAGCGGACGGCGATCGCGCAGGCCGCCCGGGTCGTCCTCGACGGTGGTCTCCGACGCCAGGCCTCCGCGTTCGACGGCCGGACGGTGACCTGGACCGCTGATACTGCGGCGGCACTCCGGCGAGCGATCGAGACACCCGGGTCGACCGGCACTTTCCGTGAGCGGATCGCCGAGCAGATGACGGATCAGCCGAGGGCGGTCGTCCTGCTCGCCGCTGAGCTCTGCTTCCTGCAGCGCCTCCCCCTCATCAACATCCGGGCGAAGACGAAGCTCGCTCTTCTGCAGGAGATCCTCGACGTGCTGCCCGATCGCCCCCGGGTCCCTGATGTGATCGTCGACGCCCTCGACACTCGCGGCGTCTTCAACGGCGGTCAGGGGTTCAACCAGCAGATCGCACAGCATCTCCTCTGGTTGTGCGATTTCGTCCGGCAGTGGGACGCCCTCGCGTCCGATCATCGCGAAGCCGCGCTCGGCGATCCCTGGCTCTTCCGCGACCGCACGCTCGACGTACAGGGTGATGCTCCACCGATCCGGAGCTCTCTGCTCGCTCTGGCCTGGCCGAGCTGCTTCGAAGCAATCGTCTCCGTCGCGCAGAAGCACGCGATCCGCGACGCCTTCGCGGGAGCGCTCCCGACGGTGACGGACGACGTCGACCGCGATCTGCTCGCTCTGCGGGACAGCCTCGACCCGAGCGGCGAGCTCGACATCGCCTGGTACTCGCCACCGTGGGACGCGGAATGGTGGCTTGCGGCACCGCAGACCGAGCATCGCGGCTGGGCCGTACCCTCGGCCGCTCCCGGCGCGCCACTCGCCCTCCCAGGCCTCCACGTCACGCTCCCGCCGGATGGCGGTCGAAGCGGCATCCGCGACGAAGCGCTCCGTTCATGGAGAGACTGGCCGACGTCCGGGGCCGGTCCGCGACCGCCCATCACCGATCTCCTCACCGAGGTGGATTCGGCTGCGCAGTTCCTCGTGACGATGGCGGCCGGCGACCAGGTCTTCGTCGACGGCTCCGACGACGTGCACTGGGGCGTCATCGGAGAACTCGATTCCCGAGGACGACGCGGCGTCGACTGGCGAACGCCGGTCTCGAGGTCGGAGATACCGAACGCCGTCCTCGACGTCCTGTCCGGCAGCGCTCCGATCACCGACGTCGGCTTCCTGATATCGCCGCCGATCGCACCGACGCCCGCACCTCCGCTGTCCGGCCCCCTCCGCCTCCCCCGCAGCACGCCCGAACTCGCGGGTCGCCTGCATTACGACTCACTGTGGCTGAACGAGGTGCTGGGTCTCCTCGAGGAGCGTCGCCAAGCGATCTTCTTCGGGCCTCCCGGAACGGGCAAGACCTATCTCGCCCGTGCTCTCGCCGACTTCATCGCGCCGAAGGGCGCGGTCCGCATCGTCCAGTTCCACCCCTCCTACTCCTATGAGGACTTCTTCGAGGGGTTCCGGCCGACGGTCGATGAGAAGGGGTCCGCGAGTTTCCGACTCGCACCGGGGCCGGTACGTCTTCTCGCTGCTGCGGCGGCGGCGAACCCGACAGTGCCGCATGTGCTGATCATCGACGAGATCAACCGGGCGAACATCGCGAAGGTGTTCGGCGAGCTCTACCTGCTCCTCGAATACCGCGACGCCGGGGTCTCACTGCAGTACTCGCCGGAGGAGGACTTCCGTCTGCCCGAGAATCTCTTCGTCATCGGAACGATGAACACGGCAGACCGCTCGATCTCCCTGGTGGACGCGGCGATCAGGAGGCGGTTCTCGTTCGTCGAGCTGCACCCCGCAGAGGAGCCGGTACTCGGCCTGATCGAGCGATGGTCGAAGGCGCAGCACCATGAGATCAGCCGAAGTGCTCTGCTGAGGCAGCTCAACGAGCGGATCGGCGACCTCGACCGCGATTTCCAGATCGGCCCGTCCTACCTCATGGGCGCTTCTGCCCGCACGGACTCCGGATTGGCGAGGATCTGGGAGTACGACATCCTTCCGCTGCTCGACGAGCACTACTACGGACGCTTGTCTCGCGCGGAGGTCCGGGCGACGTTCGGTCTCAGCGCTCTCGAGCCCGGTGCTGTCGCGGATCCGGACGAAGCGGTCGACGACGCTCCGGCCGGATGACCCGCGTCGAGTTCGACGAGAACGGCGGCTGGACGGCGGTCTCGTTCGACCCTGAGGTCATCGGTCGCGTATGCAGCGCAGGGCTGCTCGAATCCCGCATGACAGCGTCAGGCGCCGAGGTGAAGCCTCAGCTCAACAGGATCGGGGCGATTCGGATCGATGGCGACGAGGTCGTCGTCCGTCCGAAGGCCGCCTTCTCCTCGGTGCTCTTCATGCTGGGGTACGCGGCGGACCCGGGCTTCCGACCGGAAGAGGTCTCCGGCGACGGCAGGGAGATCTTCCCCGCGGTCGCCGAGACGTACGCGCGCATCGCGGAACGTGCACTCGGGCACGGCCTCCTGCAGGGGTACCGACGGTACGACGAGAGCGCCATGACGGTGCGCGGGCGGGTCCGGTTCTCCGACCAGATGTCGCGCCGCGGCGGACGACTCCTCCCGATCGAGCTGACGGTCGACGACTACTCGGCCGACATCGTCGAGAACCGGATCCTGCGTGCGGCCGGCCGGCTGCTGCTCGCCGTGCCCCGCGTGTCGCCGGACGTCCGGCGGCGCCTGGCGCACCTCGACTCGAGACTGTCGGAGGCAGCCCTCCTGCGGCCAGGGACGATGACACCGTCGTGGCAGCCGTCGCGGCTGAACCAGCGCTATCAGCCCGCCCTGCGCTTCGCCGAACTCGTGCTCGCACGCATCACGCCCACCACGACGAACGGCGGCCACACCGTCGCCTCCTTCGTCGTCAATATGGCGGAGGCGTTCGAGGCATTCGTGACCACGACTCTGAGCAGCGCTCTCTCAGGGGTCTCGCGTGGCGTCAGTATCGGTCAGTTCCCCGCTCATCTCGATCTCGAACGACGCCAGCCGATCCGACCCGACTTCGTCCACGTCGCCGGCGGCCGACCAGTGGTCGTCATCGATGCCAAGTACAAACTCGGGCCACCGAGGGTCGAGGACCTCTACCAGATGCTGGCCTACTGCACAGTGCTCGGGCTGGCTGAAGGGACGCTCGTCTACGTCTCGAGCGCCGGAGACCCGAGTGATCGGACAGCGACGGTGAAAGGCTCCGGTGTCGTGGTTCGGACGGTGCGGATCGACGTCACGAGGCCGCCCGCCGAGATGCTCGCTCAGCTGGACGACATCGGTCGAGCGGCTGCCAGGCGGGCAGGGATCAATACTTCTTCCGGCCTCTGAACTCCGCGCCTCGTCGTAGGGCCGCCTGCTCCATCGGACGACTCAGCCGAGACGGCCCGCCGCCTCAATCCCGCCCCGCACCCCACTCCCCCAGCAGCTCCCGCTCCCGCTCCTCCCCCAGTCCGGCGCCGCGTCCCGGCACGTGCGCGGCCGCCGCGTCCCGCAGCGTCTCGGCGAGCTCGCGGCGCTCGAAGCCCGCGGCCTCCGCCCGTGCCGTCGAGCGTGCGTTCATGCCGCGCCAGTCCGGGTCCGCGATCCACAGCGGGAGCGAGCCGGCGCCCGCCCACTGGCCGACGCCACGCTCGAGCAGCCACTCCTGCGGCACGGCGACCGGCTCGGCCGACGATCCGCTCCGCGCCGCGGCGAGGTGCTCGCCGAACGGCACGGGGGTCCCGCAGACGTTCATCACGCCCGCCACCCGCGCCTCGGCGGACGCCACCAGCCATGCGGCGAGGTCCCGCACGTCGACCACGGACGTCGGCAGCTCGGGCGCATCCGGCACCAGCACGGGCCCGGACCGCGCGCTGAAGCGCCAGGGCCAGTAGGAGGAGCGGCTCGTCGGGTCGCCGGGGCCGACGATCAGGCCGGCGCGCGCGATCAGGGACGGCGCGGATCCGGCCAGCACGGCCTGCTCGCAGGCGGCCTTCGCAGCGCCGTACGAGGCGGGATCGTCGGAGGGAGTCAGCAGCTCGGCGTCCTCGTCCGCGCCGACGACCGCGTTCTCGGCGTAGACGCTCGTGGTCGAGACGAGGACGTAGGCGCTGCAGCGCAGGTCGCGGACGGATCGGCGGACGTGCTGCGGGGTCGAGGAGACGTCGATCACCGCGTCCCACGATGCCGCAGCCACGGCGTCGAGGGCGTCCTCGCGGTCGCGGTCGGCCCGGACGAGGGACACCCCCGCGGGCACGGCCGTCCCCCGCGCGAGGCAGGTCACGTCGTGGCCGCGCCGCAGCGCCTCCGCCGCGAGGTGCCCGCCGAGCCAGCCCGTTCCTCCGAGGATCAGCGTTCTCGTCCCCGCATGCTCGCACGGGCCGCCTCGCGCGAAGCCCGCTGAGGTGCCCGAATTGGTCCCGAGAACGTTGAAACAACTGCATTCTCGGGCGACTCGACACGGGCGACTCGACGCAGTGGGCGCCGAGCGAGCGACTCAGCGACAAAGGCCCCCTCCACGAGCCCCCGCACACCCGGCCACCCGAGCCCGCCCGCGTCCTCTGTCCGGAATCACGCGGGCGGCTCGGGCGCCCGAGCGGCTCACACGACGACGAAGGCGTCCAGGATCAGCGAGTTGCCCGTGGAGGCGGCGTTGCGCTTGCTGCCGCGGCGGATGGTGATGGTGTGCTCGCCGGCGCTGAGGGTGCTGCTGGTGAACACGGTGCGGGCCGAGCGGTTCGTGGCGCTGTAGCGGTCGACGGAGGCGACGAGCACGCCGTCGATCAGGACCTCGTTGATGCCGGAGGTCGGGGTGATCCGGCTCACCCAGCTGACCTTCGTGCCCCGGAAGCGGAGGGTCGCCGAGGCCGTGGAGGTGCTGGAGTACGAGATGCTGCCGCCGCTGTCGGCGGTGCTCGAGAGCGTCGCCCAGGTGCCGACCGTCGCGATGACGGCGGCTCCGTTCTGGTACGTCCCCGCCGCCGGCAGCGTCGAGGTCGGGGTGGGCGTGGACGTGGCCGTCGGGGTCTCGGTCGGAGTCGGCGTGTCGGTGGGGGTCGGCGTGTCCGTCGGCGTCGGCGTCGGCGTGCTGGTCGGAGACGCCGTCGCGGTGGGGGTGGGGGTCGACGTGGAGACGGTCCCCGCGGTCACGACGAAGGCGTCGAGGATCAGGGTGGACCCGGTGGACGCCGGGTTGCGCGTCGTCCCGCGGCGGATCGTGACCGTGTGGGTGCCGGCGGCGATCGGTCCGCTCGTCCACACCGTCTGACCCGAGCGGGTCGTGGGGCTGTAGCGGTCGACGGTGGCGACGAGGACGCCGTCGAGCAGCACCTCGTTGATGCCGGAGGTCGCCGTCATCCGGCTCACCCAGCTGACGCCCGTGCCCGAGAAGCGGAAGCTCGCGGACGCTCCGGCCGAGCTGGAGTAGCTGATGCTCCCGCCGCTGTCGGCGGAGGAGGAGATCGTGCTCCAGGTGCCCGCCGTCGTGATGAGCGGCGAGTAGTTCTGGTACGTGCCCTCGCCGGGGATCGACGAGGCGGGCTCGTCGGGCAGCGGAACGACCGGCTGCTCCGCGAGCCAGCGGTCGAACGTGTCGAGCATGTCCTTGTTCGTCAGGCTCGGCACGTTGTGGCCGTTCGGAGCGCCGTCGGTCGGCGTGTAGAGGACCACAGCCTCCTTCGCGACGGGCTTCGCGAGCGCGACCCAGGCCCCTCCGTGCACGGCGATCGGGACGAGGACGTCCTCCGTCGAGCCGGTCGTGCGGATCCGCGCCCCCGCCCACGAGGCCTGCGGCAGCAGCGCGGGGTCGGTCGCCGGGATCGTCGAGGGGTCGTTGTCGTAGTCCGGCAGGACGCGCCCCGGATCGCGGCGGGCCATGTCGGCCATGTCGTAGACGCCGGCCGCGTGGTACGCGCCGCGGATCTCGGGGACCAGCTTGTTGCCGTACGCCCAGCAGAGCAGCGCTCCGCCGCCGGAGTTCGAGCGGAGGAAGCTCGCGCCGATCCGCCACGTCTTCTGGAACCAGGCGACCGCGTCCACCTGCATGGCGACGGCCCGCTTGTTCGTGTAGATGCTGCCGCCGTAGTTGGGGCAGATCGAGATGACGCCCTTGTCGACGGCCTGGTCAGCGCTGTACTGGTAGGCGCCGGACAGGGCCGCGTAGGTGCTCCCGTTGGCGTGGTAGTACCAGTAGACGACCCGGCCGATCCGCTGCGAGGGGACCGCGGTGTGCGGGACGAAGAGCCGCGCGCGGTCGGTGCCGATCATCACGTCGATGATCTGGTACGGCTTCTTCCCCACGCGCGAGATCGCCGTGTCGCTGCGCCCGAGCTCGTTGGGCAGCGGCGGGATCACGCTGTAGTCGGGCGCCGCGGACGCGGTCATCGCGTAGGCGAAGGCGGATCCGACGCCGAGGGCGGCTCCGGTGAGGACGAGACGGCGGCTGTGGCGCGCAGGAGAGGACATGGGATCCCGACGTGGAGAGGGCTGCTCGGTCGGCGGAGCCTGACCGGAAGGTGTGAGGGGGGTGCTGCGGTCCGGATCGGACCACCGTGGAGGGGGCGCGGTGCGGTCCTTCGGGGGACCGTGCGGGCGGGCAGGCGCGAATGCATCCTCCCGCGTCCGCTGCGCGACCGCCAGACCCGCTTCAGGGACACCCGCGGCGGCGCTCCCACCTGGCGTGGAGCGGCGGAGGGATGCGAGAAGGTCCTGGTGAGAGCGCTATCTCGCGCCACTGCTCCGGAGATGCCCGCCACGGGAGCGGAACCGCATCGTGTCGGTGGCGGAACTCCGGGGTCCCGCGGGGCCGGCACGGATCCAGGCCGCCCTGAGCCCGGCGCGAGGGCCGTGCGCACGTCAACACTCTCGCGGGGGAGCCCCGGATAGGTCGCGTTTTCTGGACACCACCTGAGCGCTGGTTCAGCGCTTGCTCTCCCCCTTCTGCGTGCCCACCGGATCGGGGGCCCGTCGTCCGCCGCCCACGTCCCGTCTCAGGGGGACAGGGCGCCTCCGAGCTGCGACCTATCGTGATCCCGCTCCATCCGGAAGGCCCGGCGAGGCGCCCCGGGGGGAGGTCGATCCGTGTCGAACGCGCATGCCCGGCCGAGCCACGACCGCTCGATCGCCCTCGGCCTCGTGCTGCTCCTGCTCGCCGCCGTCCTCGTGGTCCTGCCCGCGTCGAGGGCCGCCGCGGCCACGGTCCTGCTCCAGGAGGGGTTCGGCGGCATCAGCGTCGCGGACTCGGCGTGGCAGGCGCTCGACGGCGCCTGCATCACGGCGGCGACCACTGCTCCGCCGACCGGCTCCTCGAATCTCGGCGTCTGCGCCAACCGGACTCAGGCCCCCGCCGCCGCGACGAGTCCGGGCTTCCTGCAGCTCACCGACGCCCGGAACAACGCCAAGGGCGGCGCGGTCTTCAACCGGCCGATCCCCGCGATGGGCGGCATCGACGTCCAGTTCGACCAGTACCAGTACAGCTCCGCCCTCGGCCTCCTCGGAGCAGACGGCATCGGCTTCTTCCTCACGGACGGCTCGAAGTCACTGACGGCGGCCGGAGCCCCTGGCGGCTCGCTCGGCTACGGTCAGTCCGCGACCGTCGAGGGTGTGAACGGCGGCTATCTCGGCATCGGCATCGACGCCTACGGGAACTTCTCGGCCAGACCTCCCACGCAGAGCACGACACCCAACGCCCCGCCCACCTACGGACTCGGATTCGGGTGCCCCTCCGGCTCAGGCCAGGGCCAGGTCGCGAATCAGATCGTCGCCCGCGGTGCAGGCCAGGGCCAGACCGGCTACTGCTTCCTGCAGGCCGCGCCGCCGCCGACGCTCACCTCCGTCCGCACCCCGATCACCGTCTCGTCGGGCAATCCGCCCGCGAGCTACGGCAGGACCGTGCGGATCACCGTGTCCGCCACGGCCTCCCCCGTCGTCACGGTCTACTGGGGCACCTCGGCGGGAATGGCCGCCTCCGCGCTGACGCAGCTGATGCAGTTCACGATGCCGACCGCAGCGCCCTCGACCTACAAGCTCGGCTTCACGGCGTCCACCGGTGGATCGAACGACACCCACCTCGTCCGCAACGTCTCCGTCTCGTCCATCAACACTCTCGACGACATCACTCTGGTCAAGCAGATCGACCGCACCACCACGCAGCCCGTCGCCTACGCCGAGGGATCCGTCATCCCTTACCAGTTCGTCGTCACGAACGGGTCCATCCGGGGCACGCTCACCGGCATCGTCGTCACGGACCCGAAGGCCGCGAGCATCTCCTGTCCGACGACGACCCTGCTCCCGCTGGCCTCCACCATCTGCACGGGATCTAATACTGTCACGGCCGCCGAAGCGGTGGCCGGCTCGTTCGTCAACACGGCGACCGCTGCAGCGACGAAGACGGAGACGATCTCGAACGTCGTGACGACGACCCCCGTCACGAGCAGGACCGCCACCGCCACCGCCCCCATCGCCACCCCGGCTCCCGCTCTGACCCTCACCAAGACCGCCCTGCTCACCGACACGAACGGCAACGCCCAGGCCGACCCGGGCGAGCAGATCCGCTACTCGTTCCTCGCCCTCAACTCCGGCAACGTCACGCTGCAGACGGTCGCCGTCGCCGACCCGAAGGTCACCGGCATCACGCCCGCCTCGACTCAGCTCGCACCCGGAGCGAGCGCGACCTTCACCTCGGCGCCGTACACGGTGCTGCAGACCGACATCGACAAGGGCACGGCCGTCACCAACACCGCCACGGTCAGCGGGCGCACGCTGGCAGCCTCGGCCGTGACGGTCACCGCGACCTCCACGGCCACCACGCCGATCCGCTACGCGCCCTCGATCTCGCTGACGAAGAACGGCACGATCCCGACCGGGGCCGCCGTGGGCTCGACCGTCTCCTACAGCTTCTCCGCCACCAACACCGGCAACACCGGGCTGAGCGCCGTCGCGGTCACCGACCCCAAGAGCGGGCTCTCCGCGCTCGCCTACTCCTGGCCGGGGACCGCCGGGCGCCTCGAGATCGGCCAGTCGGTCACCGCGACCGCGTCGTACACGCTCACGCAGGCCGACGTCGACGCGGGCCAGGTCCTCAACACCGCGACCGCGACCGGCACCCCTCCGACGGGCGCCGCCGTCACGGCCACCGCCTCGCGGACGGTGACGATCACCCGCACGAACGACCTCGCGCTCGCCAAGACCGCGAACCCCGCCTTCATCAGCGCCGCCGGCACCGTGGTGACCTACACCTTCCGCGCGACCAACACCGGCACCACCACCCTCACCGCGGTCGCGATCAGCGACCCCAAGAGCGGGCTCTCCGCTCTCACCTACTCCTGGCCGGGCACTTCCGGACGACTGCTGCCCGGCCAGGTCGTCACCGCGACCGCCGCCTACACGACCACAGCCGCCGACGTCACCGCCGGCACGATCGCCAACACCGCCACGGCGACGGCGACCGGCCCGACCGGCGGGGCGTTCACCCGCACGGCCTCGGTGAGCATCTCAGTGATCCCCGATCCGGCGGCCGACGCCGCGACGGTCGTGCAGGGCGGATCGGTCGTGATCGACGTGCTCGCGAACGACGGGCCCGCCGCGACCGGAGCGACCTTCTCGCGCGCGCAGCTCTCGGCGACCCCGAAGGCGATCGGAGGCGCGGCGACCCCAGCCCCCGCCACTCCCCTGCAGGGGTCCGTCTCCTGCGTCGCGAGCGGAGCGACCCGCGGCCAGTGCACCTACCGCCCGATCGCCGCCTTCGTCGGCACCGACGTCTTCGACTACTCCCTCTCGGGCCAGTACGGCACCTGGAACGTGCGGGTCACGGTCACCGTCACCGCGCTGAACCGCGCGCCGGTCGCCCGACCCGACCGCGTGGTCGCGACCACCGGCGGCCCCGCCGTCACCGTCGCTCCGCTCGCGAACGACACCGACGAGGACCCGGGCACGACCCTCGCCCTGGCCGGCACGAGCGTCCCGGCCGGGCTGCGCGGCACCTTCTCCTGCTCCGGATCCACGTGCACCTACACGCCCGCGACCGACGGCTGGACCGGGAGCGCGACGATCGCGTACACGGTCACGGACGGCGCGCTCACGGCGGGCGGCACGATCACGGTGTGGGTCGATCCCGCTCCCCTCGTCCGGCGCGGCTTCTCCGGCACCGGCAGCACGAGCGGAGCGGTCGGGCTCGGCGCCTGGACCAGCTCCTCCGTGGTCGCCACGCCTGTCGCGAGCTGCACGGCCGGTCGGCCGAGCACCCTCGTGAGCTGGTCGGCCGCCGCTGGAGCGACCGGCTGGACCCTCGAGCGCCGCCTCGCGGGGACGACGCCCGGCCCCTGGACCGTGATCGCGGCACCCGCCGCCTCCGCGACGAGCTTCACCGACGACCGGGTCGGTGAGGGCCGCAGCTACCAGTGGCGGGTCCGCCCGGACCTGCAGCGCTGGCTCGGAGTCGCGTCCGCCGCCTCGACCGCCGTCGCCCAGCCGGCCGTCACCACCGCCGGAGGCTGCTGATGCCTCCCCGCCGACACCCCTCTCGTCCTGCACGTGTCCTCGTGAGGGAGACCACGCCCGCACCGGGCACCACCCACCAGAAAGGAACGGTCGCCATGACCACCACAGCACCCACCCGTCGCAGCCCCTGGAAGAAGATCGCCCTCACCGGCGGCGTCCTCCTCGCCGCGGGAGCCCTCGCCGGCGCCGGCGCCTTCGCCGTGTTTACCGACTCCGGGAGCGCCAGCGTCACCGCGGACGCCGGACAGCTCGACATCAACCTCGACGGCACCTTCATCGTGACGGACATCGCGCCCGGAGACACCATCCAGCGCCCGGTGACGATCGTCCTGCCGAACGCCACCAACGACGGCGACCTCGTCTCGTCGGTGCGCTTCTCGCAGGCCGTCACCAACGACGTCGTGGGATCCGACACCACCGACCAGAACCGTGTCGGCCAGTCTCTCGTCTCCGGCCCGAACGGCCTCGACTACCGCCTGCTGACCTGCTCCACCGCCTGGACGACCGCCCCCACCACGACTCCGGCGGGCCCGTACTCCTGCAGCGGGACCACCACGGTCACCGGATCCGGCAAGCTGTCGTCCATCGGCGGCCAGGCCGGCGCGGTCGACTTCACCCCGGCGAACTTCGGCATCACCCCCACCACGACCGGGACCTTCCCCTCGGACGCCGGTGATGTGACGCTGAACACGCTGATCGAGCTCGTCCTGCCGACCGCGGCCGACAACGCGTACGAGAACGCCTCCGCCACGGTCACCTTCACCGCCGCCGCGATCCAGCGCGCCGGCATCCAGAAGTAGACCGTCCCCCACCGCCTCCGTCCTGCCCGGCCGCCACCGGCGCGGGGCGGAGGCATCCCCCTTTCCTCCCGGAGTCGTCCCCATGCCCCACGCCCGTGCGCTCGTCGCCGTCCTCGCGGCGGTGCTCCTCGCGCCCGCGGCGAGCGCCGAGCCCGTCGGCGTGCTCGACGTGCGCGAGCTCTCGGCGCCCGGATCCCTCACCGACCTCGCTCCGGGCGACCGCGCCGAGTGGGCGGTCGAGGTGACCAGCACCGGCCTGTCGCCGCAGGGGGTCTCCGTGGCCTTCGCGGTCGACGGAGGGACGCTGGCGCAGGACCCGCGCGACGGCCTCCAGCTGTCCGTCGAGCTCTGCGCCTCGGCATTCACCGTCGCCGAGGTCGTCGACGGGGGGCGCACGGTCGAGCGCTACCTCTGCCCCGACGACGCTGTGCCGCTCGGATCCGGGCCCGCGGCGACGCTCGGCCGGCTCGACGGTGTCCGTCCGCTCGAGCGCGGGGCCACCGTGGGCGTGCGCGTCCGCGTCCTGTTCCCGGAGTCGGCCGGCAACGGGACCGAGCTCGCGGCGGCGTCGCTGCGGGTGCTCGTGGGCACGACGGAGGAGGATCCCTCCGCGACGCCCGGCCCCGGCTCCTTCCCCGGAGCGGCGGGCGGCGGGCTGGCCGTCACCGGCCGCGACCTGGGCGCTGCGCTCCTGGGCGGGATGCTCGCCCTCGGCTCGGGCGCCCTGCTCGCCGCGGCGGCGCGCCGTCGTCACCGGAGGGAGCAGGCGTGAAGGCCCTCCGCGCTCTCCTCGGCGGCCTGGTCACGATCGTGGCCGTCGCCGGCATCGCCGTCTTCGTCCTCTCCGCGCTCGGTCTCGTGCGGCTCGTGCCGGTGCTGTCGAACTCGATGGCGCCCGGGATGCCCGTCGGCTCCCTCGCCGTCACCCTGCCCGTCGACCAGGCCGCGATCCGCGCCGGTGACGTGATCGTCTTCACCGACCCGGACGATCCCGGCCGCCGCGTCAGCCCCCGCCTCACCCTCGTCTACTCCGAGGAGGAGGCGGCGGCCCTCCGCGGCCGCGAGCCCGGCCAGTTGGCGCTCACCGCCCAGGGCGACAACAACGAGTCGGCCGACCCGTGGATCGTGACGATCGCGGACGAGCGGATCTGGCGCGAGAGCTCGGTGGTGCCGCTGCTGGGCTGGCCGAGCATCGGCCTCGCCCACCCGGAGGCGCGGTTCGCGCTCTTCGCCGCGGGCGGCGCGGTCATCGTGGGCGCGCTCCTGATCGCCATCTGGCGCCACCCCGCGGAGGTTGCCCCGTGAGCGGCGCGCACCGCTCGTCGGACGGCACGCCGCCCCCGGAGCCCCTGCGTCCGCCCGCTGAGCACGGACGGCACAGCGCCCGGCCGTCCTCCCGCGACCGCGGAGCCCCGCGCCACTCCCCCGAGGTCCGCCGCCGCGTGGTCTCCCGCGCCGGCCTGGCGGGACTCGTCGCCGGCGCGCTCGTCCTCGGCGCCGCCGCCACCGCCACCGCCGTGCTCCTGGACCGGGGCTCCGTGAGCGCACGGATCGCCTCCGGCACCGTCATCGCGACGTTCACCGGCACCGGAGCGACGACCGTGCCGGTCCCCGTCGCGGGACTCGTCCCCGGCGGCACGGCCCGGCGCCTCCTCGACCTGACGAACGCCGGGACCCTGCCGATGTCGGCCCTCCAGCTGCAGACGGCCACCGGCACCGACCTCTCGGACGGCCTGCAGCTCGCGATCGAGCGCTGCTCGCTGTCCTGGTCGGCCGATGCCGCGACCTGCCCCGGCACCGTCACCACCGTGTCGGCCGACCGCCCCGCCGCCTCCCGCCTCGACCTGCCCGGCTCCCCAGCTCTGGCCGTCGGAGCGACCGACCACCTCCGCCTGACCGTGCGCCTGTCGGAGTCCGCGCCGTCCGCCGCGCAGAGCACCTCGGCGACCCTCACCGTCACCTTCTTCGGCGTGCAGCGTCCGGGCCGCCAGCTGTAGGCGCGGCGGGCCCACGCCTCGGCGGCACCACCGCCGCGCCGCCCCCTTCCGCGCTGAGGTGCCCGGGACGGCCGTCGACACGCCGGAGAGGGCGACCGTCTCGGGCGACTCAGCGGGGCCGCGGGTACCTCGGTGATGCCTCGCTACTCGCGCAGGGCCGCCACGGCGTCGTGGAAGCTCGGCACGTCGGAGAGCACGCCCTCGGGGCCCAGCACCGTCCAGGTCGTGCCCGTGCGGATCAGGACGCCCAGCTCCTCGGCGGGCCGGCGGCGGGTGCGGCGCAGCTCGAGCACGAAGACTCCGGGACGCGCCTCTCTGATCTCGGGCGTGCGCCGGTCGGGCAGCATCACGAGTCCTCCCCGAGGGTCAGCGGTAGACGCTCCACTCCTTCTTCACGATCCGGCGCTCCTCGCCGTCGACCGCGACGATCCACTCGCCGTCCTTCTTGGCCACGACCCGCCCGCGCAGGTACTGCGGCTCCCAGCCGTCGGCCTTGTTGACCCACTTCACGAACCGCGCGAACCGCCCCGGTGCCACGTCGTCTCTGGACATCTCTCGACTCCCCTTCGCCGTCACCGGCACGTCCATCGACCTCCGTCAGGAGTTCACCTCGCCCAGCGCGAGGAGGACCTCTCCTGTGAGGTCTCGAAGCCGGTTCACCGACGGTAGAACGCGCTGCCAGAAGTGGACGAGGCCGTTGACTGATCGACGATCGTCTGGCAGTGGGGTCAGGATGCGGCAGCGGAATCAGGAGTCGAACAGCACGTGCGGCCGTCCGGCGTCGACGATCACGCGGGCGCGCACCCCGTAGACGTCCGCGATCAGCGCCGGAGTGAGCACCTCCTCCGGGGTGCCGCCCGCGACCACGCGCCCCTCGCGCAGCACCAGCAGCGCGTCGCAGAACAGGGCCGCGAGGTTGAGGTCGTGCAGCGCGACGACCGTGGTCACCGGCAGCGCCCGCACCAGGGCTAGCAGCTCCAGCTGATGGCGGATGTCGAGGTGGTTGGTCGGCTCGTCCAGCAGCAGCTCGCGCGGCTCCTGCGCCAGCGCCCGGGCGATGTGCGCGCGCTGCCGCTCGCCGCCCGAGAGGGTGTGCCAGAGGTGGTCGGCCTTCGCCTCGAGATCCACCTGCTCGAGGGCGCGCTCGATCGCGCGCAGGTCCTCGGCCGAGTCTCCGCCCAGAAGGGAGCGGTGCGGTGTCCGCCCCAGCCGGACGACGTCGCGGACGGGGAGGTCCGCCTCCGTCTCGGCCGGCTGCGTCACAGTGGCCACGGCCCGGGCGCCCTCGCGGCGGCCGAGCGAGCGGAGCGGCGCGCCGTCGAGGGTGACGACGCCGGCGTCCGGAGCCGCGGTGCCCTGCAGCAGCCGCAGCAGTGACGACTTGCCCGAGCCGTTGGGCCCGAGCAGTCCGACGGTCGAGCCGGGATGGGGGAGGAGCGAGACCCCGTCCCCCACCAGTCGGCGGCAGCGGCGCCACGAGACCCGCTCGGCCTCGAGCGTCACGAGCGGCGCCTCCGCTGCAGGAGCAGCAGCATGAACACCGGTACGCCGACGTGTGGCGGGCCGACCCCCACCGGCAGCGGAGTCGGCGCGAACGCCACCCGCGATCCGGCGTCGACCCACACCAGGAACACCGCGCCGAGCAGGATCGTCGCGGGGATCACCCGCGAGTGCCGCTGGCCGAACACGAGTCGCGCGGCGTGCGGCAGCACCAGCCCCACGAAGCCGATCGCGCCGGCGATGCTCACCAGGGTCGCCGTCAGCAGGGCCGTCACCACCAGCAGGAGGAGGCGGGTGCGGCCCACGTGCACGCCGAGCGACGCGGCCACGTCCTCCCCGAAGGCGAACGCGTCGAGCGTGCGCGCCGCGGCGAGGCAGACCACGGAGCCGAGCAGCACGACTCCTCCGCTCAGCGCCACGTCGTCCCAGCGCATGCCCTCGAGGGAGCCGAGCAGCCAGAACATCACGCCGCGCGTCTCGTCCGAGTCGGCGAGAGCGAACACGATCAGCGAGGTCAGCGCCGAGAACAGCTGGGTGCTCGCCACCCCCGCCAGGATCACGCCCGAGGTGCCGCCCGCCGAGAACCGCGTGAGCAGCAGGACGAAGCCGAAGGCGACCAGCGCGCCGACGAAGGCGCCTCCGGAGAGCCCGACCACTCCTCCGCCGACCCCGAGCACGCCGACGAGCACCGCGCCCGTGGACGCTCCGGAGGAGACGCCCAGCACGAACGGGTCGGCGAGCGGATTGCGCAGCAGCGACTGCAGGATCACTCCGCACACGCCGAGCCCCGCCCCGCAGGCCGCGGCCACGAGTGCGCGCAGGAGGCGCACCTGCCAGACGATCGCGTCCCCGGCCGCACGCACCGGGACGGAGGCGAGCCCGAGGTGGTTGAGGAGGATGTCGCGGACGTTCACGAGCGAGACGTCGGCCGGGCCGAGCGTCACCGCGACGCCGACCGAGAGCGCCAGCGCTAGCAGCCCGCCGACGACCAGCGCGGCGGCGGCCAGACCCCGCGGCACCCGGCGGACGAGGACCGTGCTCGTGCCCGTGTGCGTGCTCAGAGCGAGGCCCCGTTCTCGTCCCACCAGGCGCGGATCTTCTCGAGCCCGTCGACGAAGCGGATCGACGGGTTCAACTCGGCGCCGTGGAGCGCGATGAAGCGGCCGTCCTGCACCGCGGGCAGGCTGCTGGTCAGCGGGTCGGAGCGGAGGAACGCGGTCTTGTCGTCGAGGCGGTCGCCGGGGAAGCGGTCGCGCTGCAGGTCGCCGAGGACCAGGACGTCCGGGTCGGCCGCGACGACGCTCTCCCAGCCGACGGCGGGCCAGTCCTCCGTGCGGTCGGCGAAGACGTTGGTCATGCCGGTCGTGGTGCCGAGCATCGAGGCGAAGTTGTAGCCGCCGGCCATGTAGGGCGTCTTGGTGTCGGCGAACCAGAAGGCGACGCTCCGGCCGCCGAGGTCGACCCCCTCGGTGGCGGCGGCGGCGCGCTCCTGCAGCTGCGCGACCAGGGCGTCGCCGCGCTGCTGCACGTCGAAGACCTCGGCCAGCTCGTGGATCTCCTGGTAGAGGACGTCGACGGTCAGCGGGACGGTGCGCGTGCCGCTCCCGCCGTTGACGCTCGCTCCGTTGTCGCAGTCGGAGGGGGCGAGGTAGGAGCCGATCCCCGTCTCGGCGAGGCGGTCGCGCGAGGCGACGCCCTCGGGCGCGTAGTGCCGGCCGAAGGAGGCGGTGACGAAGTCGGGGTCGGCGCCGAGCAGCACCTCGTAGGTGGGCGCGTTGTCGGCCAGGCGCGGCACGCTCTCGTTCGCGGAGGCGAGGGTCGCGAGCACGGGGTCGGTCCAGGAGGCGGTGCCGACCATCCGGTCCTCGAGGCCGAGGGACAGCAGGATCTCGGTCGAGTTCTGGTCGAGGGAGACGACCCGCTGCGGAGGGGCGGTGACGGTAGTCGTGGTGCCGCAGTTGTCCAGCATGAGCGGGTACGAAGTCGTGCCCTCCCCCGCGGCGGCCGTGCTCTCGGGCTCGATCTGCTCGGAGGCGCCGCAGCCGGTGAGGGCGAGCAGGGTCAGGGCGGCGAGGGCGAGGGCGGCGGGGCGCCGTCGGTGCGTGGACATGGATCTCCCGTGGTTCGTGGGCGTCGGTCGTCGGCCCGGTTCATGGGCCCGGTTCATGGGCCCGGTTCGCCGGCAGGGCTCGGCGGCCCGGTCCGTCGGCGGGCGGCACCCGCGTCTCGGCGTGGAGCCCAGGTAAGCATAGCCTTACCTCATCTGGCCCCGTCCATTCGCGCCAGTCGATCCGCGCCACCGAGCCCTCGGCGCCCTCGGCCCGGCCCGCCGGCGACTCCGCAGAAGTCGCCGTGGTCGCGCGCGCGGACGGCGACCTCCGAGTTCTCATGTCACCCAGAAGGCCCGGAACAGCCGAGTAAGCGGACACCTGTCGCGCACCTCGCCTCCGCAGCCCCCAACCAGGTGGACAGCACCCCGGACACGGTTCCCCTGGGGGCGGGAGAGCGCGATCCTGAACACCGACGATCGACGGCTCCCGCCCCACCGCCCGCCGACCGTCACGGAAGGAACCCGTTGCCCCGCCGTCCGCGCGCGCGACCACGGCGACTTCTGCGGAGTCGCCGGCGGGCCGGGCCGAGGG
>NZ_PSVX01000130.1:0-991 GCF_002932695.1 Rathayibacter sp. AY1D2
TCGGGCAGGTTGTCGAGGCGGTAGTAGAGCGTGGTGCGGTGGATGTGGAGGAGCCCGCACGCCTCCCGCACGCTGCCGCGCACGTCGAGGTAGGCCTCGACCGTCCGCCGCTGCACCTCGTCGCCCCGCTCGAGCAGCGTCGCCGCGGCCGGCGAGAGCATGGCGAGCTGCGAGCTGTCCGCCCCGATCGAGGCGAGGAGCACCCAGGCCCCGAGCTCGGCGATGTCGGCCCGGCCACGGCCGTCGGGCAGGGAGCCGACGATGGTCGCCGCGAGGGCCGCGCGCTCGGCGGTCGGGAGGAGGTCGTCGTCGCGGACGTCGAAGCGCGCCGAGCCGATCGCGTCGACGGCCGTGCCGCGGCCGCGCGCCTCCGCCCGCAGGACGTCGTCCGCCTCCGCGGCGGCCTCGGGCGCCTCCACGCTCACGAAGAACAGCACGCCCTCCTGGTCGCCGAGGAACGTCAGGCCGGAGGCGGCGCTCGCGTCGATCCGCCGCGCCAGCGCCGTCCGCTGCAGGGAGCCGGTCGGGCCGGTCAGCCGCACCGCGCGGACCACGGTCTGGGCGTCCCGGCGCAGCCAGCGGCGCTCGACCGCCTCGGCGAAGGAGGCGCGCCGGGTGCCGCCGTCGCCCGACAGGAGCGCCGCGAGGACGTCCGCGCGCCGGGAGCTGCCGCCCGCCCGCGTCGAGGGGCCGAGGAGGCGGCGGATCGCTCCGACGGCCGCGTCGATGAGCGAGTACTCGGCCGGAGTGAGCGGCGCGGGCCGCTCCCGGGGGAGGAGGAGGGTCGCGAGCCGGCCCCGCGGATCCTGGACGGGGAACACGCCGTCGTGAGGCGCCTCCTCGCGCGCGCGCGTCGCGGCCAGCACCCGGCTCGAGGCGTCCTCGATCGTCACCGGGCGGTCGAGAGCCTGGGCGAGCTCGTCGGCGAGGTCCTGCAGAGTCATCGGCGGGGATCCGTGTGGGGGGCCATGCCGTGATCCTCGCGGAGGGA
>NZ_PSVX01000131.1:0-924 GCF_002932695.1 Rathayibacter sp. AY1D2
AGGTGCCCGAGCTGGCGCTCGACCTCGGCGCGGACGGCCGGGTCCTCGGAGGCGGCGAGCGCCTCCTCCAGCCGCTCGCTCTCGTCGAGGCCGAGCACGGTGAGCAGCTCGGCGCGGCCGACCTCGGTCTCGAGGCAGCCGACGGCGCCGCAGTGGCAGTCGATGC
Organism: Rathayibacter sp. AY1D2; assembly: GCF_002932695.1. Taxonomy (NCBI): domain Bacteria; kingdom Bacillati; phylum Actinomycetota; class Actinomycetes; order Micrococcales; family Microbacteriaceae; genus Rathayibacter; species Rathayibacter sp. AY1D2. The sequence continues at coordinate 167 of NZ_PSVX01000131.1, forward strand.
CCGCGCTGTTGACGAGGGTGTGGCCGATCTCCCCCGCGTAGCCGTCGATGCCGTGCAGAGGCGCGCCGCCGACGATGACGCCGGCGCCCACTCCGCTCGCGCCGCCGTTGAGGTAGACGAGGTGCGAGACGTCGCGGCCGGCGCCGAGGACGCTCTCGGCGAGCGCACCGAGGTTGGCGTCGTTCGCCGAGAGGACGGGCAGGCCGGTCGCGTCCGCGAGCATGCGGGAGAAGGGCTCGTCGTCCCAGCCGAGGTGCGGGCCGACCCGGACGAGGCCGTCGGCGTCGCGGACGAGGCCGGGCACGGCGACGCCGATGCCGACGGTCCGCGTCTCCTCGGGCAGCTCGGCGAGCAGCTCGGCGACCGCCTCGGCCGCCAGACGGGCCGCGGCCTCGGCGGTGGGGACGGAGGCGGAGCGGCGGATGCGGCGGCGGACGACGGCGTCGACCCCGACCACGGCGACCGTGACGGCGTCGATCTCGGGGTTCACGGCGAGCGCGACGACTCCGGGATCGGCCTCGACGACGGGGCTCGGCCGGCCGACCTGGTTCGGCGTGGAGGGCTCGCGCTCGCGCACGATGCCGAGCTCCACCAGCTCGCCGACCAGCGCCGCGATCGTGGAGCGGTTGAGGCCGGTCAGGCGGGTCAGCTGCGAGCGGGAGCGGGGGCCGCCGCGGTGCACGAGGCGGAGGATCGCCGAGAGGTTGTGCCGCCGGACGCGGTCGAGGTTGTTGCCGCGCGTCGCGTGGTCGGGCATC
>NZ_PSVX01000132.1:0-824 GCF_002932695.1 Rathayibacter sp. AY1D2
GCCCTCCCGAGCGTGGCCCTTCCAGGCCCACCTTGCGCGTCGGATCCGCTGCCGGCCGCGATGAGCGCTCAGCCTCCGCTGCCGGGGCGGTCCCCGGGGAACCCGTCCGCGAGGAGGCGGTCGAGGACGTCCGGCCAGTCGAGCAGGACGCCGATGTGGCCTCGACCGGGCCGGATCGTGAGCTCCGCGGTTGGGTGGAGGCGGCGGATCCGCTCCGCGTGGGCGACCGGGACCACTCTGTCCGCCGCGCCGTGGTGGAGGAGGACCGGCGCCGTGAGGCGCGAGAGGTCGACTCCCCAGGGCCTGACGAGAGCGAGGTCGTCGTCGACGCTCCCGCCCTGTTCGAGGCTCCGAGGCGCGGCCGGCCTCTGCGCCGAGCGCCGTCAGCGGGCCGTCGAGGGCCGAGTAGTCGTCACCGGTGAACTGCTCCGGATCGAAGCGGGCCGTCTCCTCCCACTCCTCGCGCGCAGCCCGGCCGTCGCGCGCGCTGCGGAGAGCGCCCGGATCCTGCATGCCCTCGAACCACGCTCCGTCGTCGCTGAAGGGCGCAGGGCTGCCGAACGTCGCGACGCCCAGGACGCGATCACCTCCGAGAGCCCCGACGGCCAGCGCGTGCGGGCCGCCGCCGGAGTAGCCCGTCACCACGAAGCGCTCCATCCCGAGCAGGTCGGCGACGCGGAGCACATCGGCGGCCGCATCCGCGATGCTCCGTCCGGGAGCGCGCATCGAGCCGCCGAAGCCGGGACGGGCGACGGAGACGAGCCGGATGCCGCGCGCCGCAGCGGCGTCGACGTGGGGAGCGAGGAGTGCGCCGGTGTGCGGTG
>NZ_PSVX01000133.1:0-795 GCF_002932695.1 Rathayibacter sp. AY1D2
GAGTCCGTGTTCGGGACGGGGACGGTGCCGACCCCGGGACCGACTGTCGAGCCGACGGTGGCGCCGACGGCTGAGCCGACCACGGCGCCGACCGCGCAGCCCACGGTCGCGCCGACGGCTGAGCCGACCACGCAGCCCTCGGCCGACCCCACGCGCACGCCGGCTCCTGCTCCGGCCGGCGCCGTTCCTCCGCGGACCGGCTCGGGACTCGCGAGCACCGGCGTCGAGACGGGCTGGACCGCCGCGGCGGCCCTCGCCCTGCTCGCCGGTGGAGCGCTCGCGCTCGGAGTGACGCGCCGCCGCCGCGACGCGCGCTGACGGACGCCGACGGCCCGGGGGACAGTGTCCTCCGGGCCGTCGGCGTTCCCCCGCGCGAGCGGGGCGAGCGGTCGGGTGTCAGCTTCCGGTGGGGGCGTCCTCGGTGTCGGGAGAGGTGCTCTCGGAGGGCGCCTGCGGGGCGACGGGCGCGGCAGGGCCGGAGCCGTCGGCGGGGGCCGGCGGGGCGGGGTGTCCGGCGGGGCCGCACTCGCCCGGAGCCGGCGGGGTCGGTGCCGTGCCGTCAGCGGCGGCCGGAGGCGTGGGCATCGTGCCGTCAGCGGCGGCGGGAGGCGTGGGCATCGTGCCGTCGGCCGGGGGCGTGGGCATCGAGCCGTCGGCCGGGGGCGTGGGCGCGTCGGTCGGAGGGGTCGGCGCCGAGCCGTCGGTCGGCGCGGCCGGCGGAGTCGGAGCGTCCGCGGGAGGCGTGGGCATCGAGCCGTCGGCCGGCGGCGTCGGCGCGTCGGTGGGCGGGGTCGG
>NZ_PSVX01000134.1:0-721 GCF_002932695.1 Rathayibacter sp. AY1D2
ATGGTTGCCCCGCAAGGTCGGTATACAGGTGGTGCATGGTTGTCGTCAGCTCGTGTCGTGAGATGTTGGGTTAAGTCCCGCAACGAGCGCAACCCTCGTTCTATGTTGCCAGCACGTCATGGTGGGAACTCATAGGAGACTGCCGGGGTCAACTCGGAGGAAGGTGGGGATGACGTCAAATCATCATGCCCCTTATGTCTTGGGCTTCACGCATGCTACAATGGCCGGTACAAAGGGCTGCGATACCGTAAGGTGGAGCGAATCCCAAAAAGCCGGTCTCAGTTCGGATTGAGGTCTGCAACTCGACCTCATGAAGTCGGAGTCGCTAGTAATCGCAGATCAGCAACGCTGCGGTGAATACGTTCCCGGGCCTTGTACACACCGCCCGTCAAGTCATGAAAGTCGGTAACACCCGAAGCCAGTGGCCTAACCGCAAGGAGGGAGCTGTCGAAGGTGGGATCGGTGATTAGGACTAAGTCGTAACAAGGTAGCCGTACCGGAAGGTGCGGCTGGATCACCTCCTTTCTAAGGAGCATCTGGACACCGCAGGGTGTTCCAGGCGCCAGATCAAAGCGAATGTCTTTGCTGGTAGCTCATGGGTGGAACATTGAACTAGGTGCTCGGTGAGATCGTCTCGCGTCAGTACAGCCTTCGGGTTGGGAACGCGTCGGGGCGGTGGAGTCGGGTACATGCACGCTGTTGGGTCCTGAGGGACCGGGCC
>NZ_PSVX01000014.1:0-60713 GCF_002932695.1 Rathayibacter sp. AY1D2
GGGATCCACATCGTCGTCGCGGGCGACCGTCCCAACTCGGTGCCCACCTCCCTCAACTCGACCATCCAGCGCCGCGTCGTGCTCCGGCTCGCCGCCGAGGACGACTACCTGCTGCTCGGCGTGCCCAAGGACGTGCTCTCCGCCACCTCGCCTCCGGGACGCGGCGTGAGCGAGGGCAGCGAGGTGCAGATCGCCGTGCTCGGCGGCGAGTCGAACGTGGCCATCCAGGCCCGCAAGATCGCCAGCCTGGCCGACGCGATGCGCCGGCAGGGCGCTGTGGCTGCTTCGCCCGTCGAGCGCCTCCCGGAGGTCGTACCTCTTGCCGGCCTGCCGGCCGTCGCATCGTCCGGCGTCTGCATCGGACTCGCCGACGAGGATCTCGCCCCGATCGGAGTGGACGCCTCCGGTGCGTTCCTGGTCGCAGGGTCGCCGGGGGGAGGACGGACGACCGCGCTCGCCTCGCTCGCTGCGGCACTGCGGCGAGGCGGGCGCGGAGCGCGCGTCGTCCACCTCGCCTCTCGGCGGTCCGGTCTCGGGGCCAGGCCCGCCTGGAGTGCCAGCGTCGTCGGGGTCCCCGAGGTCGCGGCGGCGGCCGATTCGCTCACCAGCGAGATCGAGCTCGGACGCTTCGGGCCGGCGGGCAGCGCCCTCGTGATCGAGGGGCTCACCGACTTCACCGGGACCGAGGCCGAGATGGCGCTCGACCGGCTCGTGCGAGCCGGTGTCCGGGCCGGCGTCTTCGTGGTCGGCGAAGGGGAGTCGTCGACATGGAGCCAGTCCTACACGCTCGCGCAGCCCTTCAAGGCGGGCAGGCGGGGCCTCCTGGTCGTTCCCGGCGAGACGGACGGCGACACACTTCTCGGCACTCCACTCGGCAGGATCCGCCGCGCGGATCTTCCGCCCGGCCGGGGGTTCCTCATCGGTCGCGGCCGGTCGGTGAAGCTGCAGATCGCCACGGACTCGGGCTGAAGCACCCGGGGGAGGCATGGGCACCCGTGCCCATCGACCCCCCGTCCAGCCCTCGATAACTTCTCCACAGGTCGACCGGGAACCCGCCAGCGGGAGCCGGACGGCCGGAGAACCAAGCCTCCGGATGCTCCGGAGCAACGACGAAAGGACGAACACCATGGCCGTTTGGGGACTCGACGTCGAGCAGGTCCGCCAGCTCTCGAGCAAGCTCAACCAGGAGGCGAGCACGATCCAGCAGGTGCTCTCGACCCTCACGAACCAGCTCGGCAACACGCAGTGGACGGGACCGGACGCGGAGCAGTTCCGCAACGACTGGTCGAGCACGCACGTCGCGGCGCTCAACCGCGTCATCAACGCCCTGCAGGACGCCTCGCAGCGCGCCTCGCAGAACGCGTCGGCGCAGGAGAGCGTCTCGAACGGATGACCTCGCGGGGGCGGGTTCCAGCAGGATCCCGCTCCCCCTGGTCGTCCGAGAGTGTCGAGGAGGATAAGTGATGAGCAGTGGGATGTACGGCGCCGATGTGGCGCAGCTGCGCGACCTGGCGCGGCGGCTCCAGTCCGCCAGCGACCAGCTAAACGGCTCGCGCCAGCGCATCGGGAGCGGCATCCGCATCGCCGCCTGGGTGGGCCCGGTGGCCGTGCGGTTCCGGATGCTGTGGGACAGCGAGTACAGCCGCCAGGTGCAGGGGGCGTCGGACGCACTCGAGCGCATCTCGCGGGACGTCCTGAAGCAGGCCGAGCAGCAGGAGCGCGCGAGCGCTCGCGACGGCGGCGCCGCCGGATCGGGGGGACGCAGCCGCCCGACTGTTCCGTGGCTCACCCCCCTTCCCTCGCCCTGGATCACCTCCCCGGAGGACATCCGTCGACGGATCGAGGCGATCATCGGAATGGTCGGCTCCGGCTCGGTGCTGGCGGAGTGGCTGCTCACACTCGCTGACCTCGAGGAGATCAAGACGTCGCCCCTCTTCGGAAGGATCCTCCTCCCGGTCGGAACGGCGCTCTCCACGATCAGCGTCCTTGAGGCGATCGAGGACGGCGACGTCGTGGCGGCCTGGCTCGAGGGCACCATCGGCGGAACCAGTGCTGTGATTGGCGGGCTCGGCCAGTACGCGCAGGTGAACGCGGCGGCCCTCACCGCAAGCCTGGGCCCTCTGGCGCCGGCGACGGCGGCAGCCACCGCCCGGGCTGCGGGGCTGGGAGTCGTCGGATTCGGGGTGACTGCGCTCAAGGGGCTCATCGACTTCTCGCTGCCGTACACCGAGGCGAAGCAGGCGGAGACCTACGACCAGGGCGTCATGAACCAGTTCGGACCGGGTGTCGATCCGAAGAATCTCTCGGCGGAGCAGGCAGCGGCGATGAGTCGTCGATACGAAGGGTGGGGCGTGGGAAACATGATCAGCGACCAGATGCAAGCGTCGGGGAACGCTGTGCGGCGATCGATCGAGGACACGGGGTATCGAGCCGGTGGCTTGATCGAGAACGCGAGGGAGCTGATGGACCGTGTCTTCCGTCGCTGATCGCACTCGCGTCCAGCTCTCCGTCCTCGAGCTGGTGGTACTCCTCGACGCCGTGGACGGAGGGAGCAGGACCGTCCGAGCGGTACTCCCTGTCGATCGTCTCGAGGAGGATTCCGCGCTCGCCGATTCCGCCAAGCTACTGCTCCTCGCCCGCAGCGGGAGTGCGCCGGCCGGCTTCCTGTCTGCCGTGGAGAAGCTCGTCACAGTGCTCGCCAGCGCCGAGTCCTCGATTCAGCTGCGGACTCTTGGCACTCGGGATCGGACCGTCGTCTACGGCATCGGCCCGGAGTGGACGGCCGACATCGTCTTCCTCGCCGAAGGCGAATGCACGATCGGGCTGCTCCCGACGGCGTCCGTCCCTTCTGCGCTGAGAACGGAGCATCTCGTCTTCAATGCCTCGCTCGACCTGACGCTCCTGGTCCGCGGAGCGGCCGGTCCGGTCGACCTTGTCTTCGCCGACGGGGTGCTCGCCAATGGTCGCGGGGAGCTGATCGCCCTTCGAGGCTCTGGAGTGGCGCCGAACGAGTTCGGAGACCTCCTCGAGTCGGCACTGGCGGGCTACCTGACAACGGCTTCGCTCGCCGGATCGGAGGCATGAGATGTTCGCTGGCATTCAGGGTTGGCACTTGCTCCTCCTCGTCGTCGTCGCGGCCGCTGTCCTCGTGCCGATCCTGGTGATCCGCGGAGCCGCAGGTCGCAGCGCCTCTGCGTCTGCTGCTCCGATCGATGCCACCGGCCCGACGAACGTGCTGGCGGTGCTCTCCCTCGTGCTTTCGTTCTTCGTGTCGGTCGCGGCTGTGGTCTGCGGGCACATCGCCCTCGCGCAGATCCATCGGAGCGGGGAGCGCGGCCGCGGCATCGCGGTGGCCGGCCTCTCGATCGGCGATGCCGGGATGGTCCTCGGCGCGCTGACCGCGATCGCGCTCTTCTTCGTGCTCGGTGCGTCGTGAGCACAGAAGACCCCGTTGCTCGGGCGCTGAAGGACGACGGGTGGGAGCGCCGCAGATGACGAGGACGTCCTCCGTCGCCATCGCGGTCACCGCGACCGTCGCCGCGCTCGTGGTCGCCGCCGGCGCGTGGGCGGCGCTCGCGACGCCGTGGGGGAGCGGGGTCGTCCGCGACGTCGCAGCCGGAGTCGCCCCCGTGAGCCCTGCCGCCCTCACCGGCGACGAGACCTACCTCGCGTCCGAGCTCGAGGCGCTCGTCGTCGGCGGGAGCGTCCTCGGCGAGCTGACGGGCGCGGATCCCGGCGACGGCGAGCTCGGTGTCGAGCGGGTCACCGACTTCCTCACCGGAGCGATCGAGCCGGAGGGTTGTGCAGCCGTGCTCGGCGCCGATCCGTTCTACCCCTCCGGGTACCGCTCGCGCACCGGTTCCGGCTTCGAGAGCGAGCTGCTCCTCCTGCCCAGCGTGACCGATGCCGCCGATCGCTACGGCGACCTGCTCCGTGCGTCGGGGCGCTGCCACCGCATCGAGGAGCGATCGCAGGACCACGACCTGCTCCGGACGACGACCTGGATCGAGAGCGGGACCGGCTCCGCGCCCTCGGACGGGCCCGACGATGCGGTGCACTGGTTCGGCGGCACCCGCACCGACGACGTCGGAGTCACGACGGCCGTGGTCACGGCGACCACGGGGAACGTGCTCCAGGTCTTCCGTCTCGAGCAGTCGACGGACTCCTCCGCGCTCGGGCAGGCGGTCGCCGAGCAGCTCGCCCGATCCGCGTTGCTGGCTCTGCAGAACCGAGCGGACGGGGCGTCCGCGGTCGGCTACGCCTCCGGCACGCCCGTACCGCCGGACCTCCAGCCGACCAGCCTGTGGGCGCTCGCGCGCGACGGCCTGCCGGAGCAGCCGGCGGCGGCGCTCTCGCCCGGCTTCTTCTCCTCGGCCCCCGTGTCGGCGCTCTGCGAGTTCGACGCGGGGACCCTCGTCGACGGCGTCCTGCCCACACCCGCGGATGAGCCCGGCGGCGTGTACCTGCATGACGAGGGCTACTCGACGGGGGCGCACCTCGCTGTCCTCGCAGCACCGACGACCGCCGCCGCCGCCGGCGTCTCGGTGATCGGCTGCAACCACGGCGGCGTGAACTGGCCTGACCGACTCGTCTTCTACTCCGCGGACGGCCGGGTCCTCGATGCGATCGGACTCACCGAGATCGTCCCCGGCGGACACCGCGATCAGGTGACCGACGTGGTCGCGGAGGAGGACCGCTTCCGCGTCTCCTGGTACTGGGAGGACCTCGGCGGCTCGCAGCCCACCCGCCCGGTCACCGCGACGATGCGCTGGGACGGCACGCGTCTCGTGATCGCCGACGTGCTGATCGGCGAGCGCTCCCTATGACGCCGACATCTTCTTCTTCGCCACCCGCTCCGACTCCGAGGACGACACGATGACCCCACGATCCTCCGGCTCCCCGCGCCCCGCAGGCAGCAGGGCCTGGATCCTGCCGACCTCTGCCGGCGCGCTCGTGCTGCTGACGCTCGTGACGGGCACCGTGCTGACGGTGCCGACGCTCCTCGGCGGCGGCCCCGGCCTGCCCTTCCCCGGCGCGGCGGTGGAGCCCTCGACGAACGCCGCGGTCGACCCGGAGCCGGCCGACGCCGTCCCGAGCGCCGCCGGAATCCCTGCCGCCGCCGTCCCCGCCGCGGCCCCGGATCCGGGCGGCGTCCCGACGATGCTCATCCTCGACGCCTCCGGCTCGATGGTCCGCGACGTCCCGACGGGCGGCACCCGCATGGACGCCGCCCGGGCCGCCGCGACGACCCTCGTCCAGGGACTCGATCCGGCGAGCGAGCTCGGGCTGACGGTCTTCGGCACCGGTACCGGCAACTCGGACGCCGAGCGGGCGGCCGGCTGCTCCGACGTGACCGTCCTCCAGCCGGTCCAGCCCGTCGACCCCGCCGGCTTCACGGCGGCGATCGCCGGCATCGTCGAGTCGGGCTTCACCCCGATCGGCCCGGCGCTGCGCTCGGCGGCGGAGCAGCTGCCCGCGGACGAGCCGGCGACGATCGTCCTCGTCAGCGACGGCGTCGACACCTGCTCGCCGCCGTCCTCCTGCGAGGTCGCGGGAGAGGTGCTGAAGGCGCATCCGCTGCTCTCGATCGAGGTCATCGGCTTCGCGGTCGACGCCGACGAGCAGGCGCAGTCGCAGCTGCAGTGCATCGCGACCCTCGGCTCCGGCAGCTACGTCGACGCGGCCGACGCCGACCAGCTCGCAGCACGGCTGCGGGCGGCGACGGCGACCGGCGACCTCGTGACGGCCGAGGGCTACGGCCGGGCCCGCCTCGGGATGACCCTCGAGCAGGCGCGCTTCGCGCTCGACGGCTTCTCGGTGACGAGCGAGAGCGTCGAGGTCGTCCTGGTCGAGTGCTCCTTCGCGACGCTCGAGTTCCGCGGCGGCGTGCTCACCGCCGTCACCCCGAGGACCGGAGCGTCGACCGCGGACGGGGTCGCGGTCGGCGCCGATGTCGCCGCCGCGCAGGCGATCTACGGCGCTCCGTCCGCGCCGGTCGCCGTCGACGACGGCTGGTCGGCCGACTTCGCCGCCGCCCCGGGCAGCGCGAGCGGCTACCGGATCGTCTACGACGGCTCCGGCGGCGGAGCGGTCACGGGGACGATCCGCCGCATCGTCGTCTGCACCTGCGGTCCCGACGCTTCGGCGGCCAGCCTCACGACGTCGCTCGTCTCGTCCTGGGAGGTGACGCTCGACGCCGTGGGGCCGATCGGGCTCGGCGAGTCGTTCGAGGACGTGGAGGTCGACGTGCCGCTCGTGAGCGAGGGGCTGCCCGAGTACTGCACGTGGGCCCGGTACATCGACACCGGGAGCGACGCCGTCTCCGTGGACGTCGTGGCCCGGGCGGACAGCGACGAGCGCCGGGTCCTGATGGTCGTGGTCCAGGGCTCGTCGGCCTTCGCGCCGGCCCCGCGGAGCTGGCGCGACATCGGCTTCGGCTCGTCCCTCGCGGAGCTGCTGGCCGCGCATCCCGATGCGGCGGTGATGCGCGACGAGATGTACGGCGACTACGCCGTGGTCAGCGGGGCGTCCGGCAGCTCGCTCTTCTTCCACCTCGAGCGGGACTACGTGGACGGCATCACCCTCGCCGAGGGCTCGGTCCCGCCCTACGAGTGGTGCGCGTGAGTCACGCGGCGGTCCGTCTCGGCTGAGGTCGAGGGGGAGCGGGGGGTCAGGACGCCGCCTTCTCCTCCTCCGCTTCGGCCGTCGAGGCCGCTTTCTTCGCGGCGGGCTTCTTCTTCGGAGTGATCTTCTCCGGAGCGGCCTTCTCGTCGTCGGGCTTCGCGGCGCTCTTCTTCGCCGGCGGCTTCTTGGCGGCGGTCTTCTTCGGCGCCGAGTCCTCGTCGGCCGAGGCGTCCTCGTCGGCCTTCTTCCTCGTCGCCCGCTTCTTCGCCGGCGCCTTCTCCTCGGGATCCGCGGACGCCCCCGCCTTCGCCCCGCGGCTGCGCTCGACCGAGCGCTTCAGCGCCTCCATCAGGTCGAGCACCTCTCCGCCGCCCTCCTCCTCGGGCTTCTCGCCGAAGGTGGCGGAGGTGTCGAGGGCGTCGCCCTGCTCGATCTTCGCGTCGATGAGGGTGCGCAGCTCGGCCTGGTAGGAGTCCTGGAACTTCGACGCGTCGAAGTCCTCCGAGTAGGAGTCGACCAGGTGCGAGGACATCTCCAGCTCGCGGGCGGCGATTCGGGTGGTGCCCTCGAGCGACGGGAACTCGACCTCGCGCACCTCGTCGGCCCAGAGCAGCGTCTGCAGCATCAGCAGCTTGCCGCGCACCCGCAGCGCCGCGAGCCGGGTCTTCTGCCGGAGCGCGAACTCGACGATGGCGGTGCGGTCCGTCTCCTCGAGGGTGCGGCGCAGCAGCACGTAGGCTTTGGGGGAGGAGGAGTCCGGCTCGAGGATGTAGGCGCGGTCGAACATGATCGGGTCGACCTGCTCGCTGGGCACGAACTGCACGACGTCGATCTCGCGGTCGCGCTCCTCCGGCAGCGCCTTGAGCTCGTCCTTGGACAGGACCACGGTGCGCTCGCCGTCGTCGTAGGCCTTGTCGATGTGGTCGAAGGTGACGACCTCGCCGCAGATCTCGCACTTGCGCTGATACCGGATCCGTCCGCCGTCCTTGTCGTGGACCTGGTGCAGCGGGATGTCGTGGTCCTCGGTCGCGCTGTAGATCTTCACCGGCACGTTGACCAGGCCGAAGGTGATCGCGCCCTTCCAGATGGCTCGCATGCGCCCAGTGAACACCGTGTCCCCCGGCCGCCGGAAGCCCTGTCGGACGTGAGGGAGTCCCCGACCGTCGAAGGGACCCGCCGCAGCTCGACGGTCCGGGGTCCCCTCAGGGCGGAACGACGGAGCCGCCCGGTCGTCGCGGAGCGACGGCCGGACGGCTCCGGGGCGGTGGCGGCTAGCCGCGCTCGGCGCTCCGGCGGCGCAGCGCGGCGAGCAGGAGCCCGCCGACGCCGCCCGCGATCAGCAGTCCGCCGAGGCCCAGCGGCAGGCCGATGTCGGCTCCCGTCGAGGCCAGGGGCGGGCGGCCGCCGGGGTGCGGCGCCACGGCGGTCGGCGTGCTGCTCGGGGTGGGAGCGGCCGTCGGCGCGGTGGTGGGCGCGGTCGTCGGGGCGACGGTCGGCTGCGCGGTCGGAGCGACGGTCGGCTCGGCGGTCGGGGCCACGGTGGGCTCCGGCGTCGGGGTCGGCGTGGTCGGGTCCTTCTCGGCGTCGATCGCGGAGGTGTCCGCGGCGAACGAGGCGGTCACGAAGGCGATGGCCTTCGACGTGATGCCGAGCGCCTCCTGGTTGATGTTGTCGATGTCGTCGGCGGAGGAGTGGTAGTTCGGGTCGTGCGTGATGCCGGCGGTGCCGCCGAACAGCGCGACCTCCTCCTCCGTCTTGACGTCGTCGGCGCCGGTGAAGACGCCCGAGGACGGGATGCCGACCGAGATGAAGCCGTCGTAGTCGCTGCGGCCGTCGAACGCGGTGTCGATCCAGGGCTGGTCGATCGAGTCGAAGTAGTCGGTGAACGCCTTCTCGGTCGCGATCGAGCCGGCGGGCACGTCCACGGGGGCCTCGTAGGTGGACTGGTCCGCGTCGTAGACGGAGATCACGTAGTTCGGCGAGGCGACCATGTCGAAGTTCATGTAGGTCGCGATCTTCGAGGCGTCCTCCTCCGTCAGGGAGTCGACGTAGGTGTAGGAGCCGACCAGGCCCACCTCCTCGGCGCCCCACCAGGCGAAGCGGACCGCGTTGGTCGTGTCGCCCGCGGCGGCCAGCTGCACGGCCGTCTCGAGCAGCGTCGCGGATCCGGAGCCGTTGTCGTTGATGCCGGGGCCGGCGGGCACGCTGTCGAGGTGCGCGCCGAGCATGACCACGTTGTCGTGGTCGCCGCCCGGGGTCTCCGTGACGATGTTGAAGGTCTCCACCTCGGTCGTCGTCTGGTCGATGAGGACCGAGACGCTCGCGGGGAGCGACGCCAGCAGCGCCTGACCCTCGGCCTGCGTGACGCCGACGCCGGGGACGGCGGCCGCGTCCTGTCCGCCGAACGTCCCGTTGAGGGCGTCGCTCGGCGCGTTGTCGTAGATGATGATCGCGGCGGCGCCGGCGGTACCGGCGGCGACCGACTTCTCGAGGAAGCTGCAGGAGCCGCGGCTGACGAGCGCGACCTTCCCGGTGGCGTCGAGGCCGGTCCAGGCGTCCGTGGTGCAGCCGAGCGGATCGACGGGGGCGATGAGCTCGCCGGTCACGCCGCCCTCGGGCGTCGACGGAGTGAACTCCATCGGCGTGCCGACGGCGCCGGTCCCGGTGATCAGCGTGAACGCGTCGATCGTCTGCGTCGCGGTGGTGAAGTCCTGGCGCTGCGTCGTGTAGCCGGCGTCCGCGAGGACCTTCTCCACGTACTCGCCGCTCAGCTCGTAGCCCGGAGTGCCGATCGCGCGGGTGCCGCCGTTGGCGTCCGCGATCGCCTGAAGCGCCTCCAGGTGGGTCATGATGCCGTCGACCGTGACGGTGTCGGCGAAGTCGACCGGCTCGACGGCGCTCGCCGTCGGCGCGAAGGCGAAGCCGGCGACGAGGGCGCCCGCTCCGATCATCGCGCTCGAGCCGATCAGCGAGCGGCGTCGGCGGCCGCTCGGGGTGTTCGTGGTGGTTCGCGCCACTGGGGCTCCCTCTCCTCGAGAACGGGCCGCCGCGTCGGCGGCCCCGACGCGCACCTCCCGAAGACTGGGAGGGGATCGCGTCCTCTGCGAGGGTATTCACAGGAAACGGTGCGGCCCAGTCCCCCCTGCCAGATTTCATCCGGACGAAACACGGACCGGGCCGGCGGGTCGGTCAGGCCGTCGCCGGGCTCTCGGCCCACTCGCGGAGCATCGCGAGCGTCTCCTCCGGACGGTCGCGGTGGGGGCTGTGACCTGCGCCCGCCACGACCGCATACCGGATGCGCGGATTCGCGCGCAGCACCAGGGCGGCGAGGGAGGGAGGGAGCAGCGTCTCGACCTGCGGGTCGCCGGCCAGCACGAGGACCGGCGGGCGGAGGCCCGGCAGGTCCGCCAGCAGGTCCCACGGGTCGTTGTCGTCGATCGTCGCGGCGACCGCGGCCGGATCGGCGGCCCGCACCGCGGCGAGCTTCTCGGCCCGGTCCCGCTCGTCCCAGAGCGGCTGCGCGACAGCGAGCTCCTCGGCCGAGACCGCGAGACCGGCGAGCTCGCCCGCGCGGACGGCGGCCCGCTGCTCCGGGGCGAGCCGGAGCACCGGGTCCAGCAGCGCCAGGCGCCCCGCCCAGCCGGAGTCGCGGGCGGCGGCGCGCACCGCGACCGCTCCGCCGAGCGAGTGCCCGACGACGAGGTCGAACGGTCCCCGCGCGAGGGCGTCGTCGGCGTAGGCGTCGTGGCGGGAGGAGCCGCCGCGCGGCCCGTCGCCGTGTCCGCGCAGGTCGGGAGCGGAGACGCTCCAGCCCGCCGCGGTCAGCTCGCGGCTCAGCCGCCACCAGGTGCGGCCCGAACCGCCCAGGCCGTGCAGGAGCAGGACCCTGCCCGCCGTCATCGCCGGAGCCTCAGTCGAAGCGCGGGTCGCGCCCGGTACGCTCACCGGTCGCGAGCCCGGCGATCGCGGCGAGGTCCTCGTCGTCCAGGGCGAAGCCGAAGACGTCCAGGTTCTCGCGGATCCGCTCCGGCGTCACCGACTTCGGGATCACGACGACGCCGAGCTGCACATGCCAGCGCAGCACCGCCTGTGCCGGCGAGACGCCGTGCTTCGCGGCGACGCGGGCCAGGGCCGGCTCGTCGAGGAGGCGCCCGCGGGCCAGCGGCGACCACGCCTCGGTGACGATCCCGTGGGCGGCGTCGAAGGCGCGCAGCTCCTCCTGGGGCAGCCGCGGGTGCAGCTCGACCTGGTTGATCGCGGGCACCACTCCCGTCTCGTCGAGCAGGCGCTGCACGTGCTCCTCGGCGAAGTTCGAGACGCCGATCGAGCGGGCCCGCCCCTCGCTCTGCAGGCGCTCGAGGGCACGGTAGGTGTCGACGTAGCGGTCGCGCGAGGGAATCGGCCAGTGCACGAGGTAGAGGTCGACGTAGTCGGTGCCGAGCAGCTCGAGGCTCCGGTCGAAGGCGGCGAGCGTCTCGTCGAAGCCGTGGTCGTCGTTCCACACCTTGGTCGTCACGAAGACCTGCTCGCGGGGGAGGCCGCTCGCGCGGATCCCCTCGCCGACTCCGCGCTCGTTGCCGTAGAGGGTGGCGGTGTCGACGTGCCGGTAGCCGGCCTCCAGGGCGACGGCGACCGTGCGGGCCGCCTCCTCGTCGCCGATCTTGTAGACGCCGAGCCCGAGCTGGGGGATCGCGCGGCCGTCGTTGAGGGGGATCAGGGGGACGCTCATGCCTCCCATGCTGTCATGCGCCTCAGACGCTCCAGTCGAGCTCGCCGTGCGGTCCCACGTGCACGTCGTCCTCGATCAGCGCCGCGACACCGGCCACCCCGAAGAGGAGGCGCCGCTCGGCGCGCTCCGCGTCGCTGCGCTCGTCGATGCCGCGCACGGCGAAGTGCACGTCGTGGCCCGCCTGCAGGCCCTCGACGCCGAGCCGGCCGCGGAGCGCGCGCACGGGGCGCCGGCCGATGCCGAGTCCGCGCCAGAGGGAGCCCGTCTCGAGGACCACCGCCGTCTCGGAGGCGACGACCCCGTGCTGCTCGCGGTGCGCGGTGAGCTGCCACCCGTAGCCGAGGTGGTGCAGGCGGGTCGAGTGCGGGCCGCGCCAGGCGTGCGAGGACTCCTCGCGGCGGAAGTAGACGGGACTCGGGCGGAAGGACCCCTGCCAGAGCGCGGCGGCGAGCTCCGTGCACCACTCCGGGGTCTCCGGATCGGACCAGGGGTCGAGGAGGTCGGTCCGGGCGGCGGCGCGCCGGTGCTCGCGCACCAGCTCCTCCGCGTCCTCCCGCAGTCCCATGCCGTCCCCTCGTCGTCGTGGGCCTTCACCCTAGGGTGCCCGACAGGCGCGGGACAACCGGGGTGGCGGCCTAGGAGGGCAGCGTGACCGGCTCGGTGTCGGGCAGCGGGCTGGCGTCGCGCCCGCGGAGATCCGGGTGGGACCGGCGGCCGAGCAGGGGCACCAGGAAGCCGACCAGGGCGAAGGCGGCGGCGACGACGATGGCGGCGGTCGGCCCGGCCTGGTCGATCTGCACGCCGGCGATCGCGGAGCCCAGCGCCGCGCCGATCAGCTGACCGGTGCCGACCCAGCCGTAGGCCTCCGCCGTGTCCGAGAAGCGCACGCTCGAGGCGGTGATCGCGAACAGAGCCGCGAGAGCGGGGGCGATGCCGATGCCCGCGAGGAACAGCGTGACGCACAGCCACCAGAAGTCGGTCGAGACCGCCGCCAGACCCATGCCGACCGTGACGATCAGCATCCGTCGCGCGGTCGCCCACCGGCTGATCGGGATGTGGCCGAGGGCGAGGCCGCCGACCAGGGACCCCGCCGCGAACACGGCGAGCACGACGCCCGACTCGACTCCGCCCTCGCCGAACACCGCGACCACGCCCGCCTCGACCGCCGAGCAGGCGCCGATGAGGAGGAAGCCGACGACCGTGGCCAGCAGCACCGGGGGCTTCGTGAGCACCACGCCGAGGCGGCGCTTCGAGCGCGGGATGCGGACGCGGCCCACCTCGGGCGAGGCGATGAACCAGATCCCGCCGCCGATCAGGAACGCGGCGGCGGTCAGGATGCCCGCGACCGTCGACACCTGGATCGACACGAGCGTCGCCAGCACCGGGCCGAGCACCCAGATGATCTCCTGCGCGGAGGCGTCGAGCGAGAAGAGCGGGGTCAGCTGCGAGCTGGTGACCATCTTGGGGTAGATGGTCCGCACGGCGGGCTGCACCGGCGGCATGCTCAGGCCGGCGACGAACCCGATCACGACGAACTGCCACACCTCGAGCGGGAGCACGGCCATCGCGATGATCGCGCCCGCGCAGACCACGAGGGTGATCGTCAGCACGCGGCGCATTCCGAGCCGCCCCATCAGGCGGCTGGTCAGCGGCCCGGCGATGGCCTGCCCGATCGACATCGAGCCGAGCACCAGGCCGGCGGCGGCGTAGGAGTGGTGCACCCGCTCCACGTGCAGGAGGAACGCCAGCGAGAGCATGCCGAACGGGAAGCGCGCGGTCAGCTGCGCGAGGATGATGCGCCCCACCCCGGGGGTCTTCAGGAGATCGGTGTAGCTGCCCACCGGACGACACTAGCGCTCCGGAGGGGACTGCGGTTCGTCGAGGGAGACCGCTGCCCGAGGGTCCCTCGACGGGTCGCGGTTCCCTCGGCGGAGGGGCGCGTCAGCCGGCCAGCACCTTGCGGATCCGCTGCAGCGACACGCTCTCGGCGGTGCCGAGCGACTGCGCGAAGAAGCTCACCCGCAGCTCCTCGATCATCCAGCGGGCGCGCGCGATCCGCTCCGGGGCGTGCGCGGGCAGCGGCACGACGCCGCCTGCCGACCGGTAGAGCTCCTGGGCCGCCTGCACCTCGTTCAGCCAGACGCGGTCGCGCCCGACGTTCTCGGCGATCTTGCCGAAGCGCTCGGTGATCCCGCCGAGGTAGCGCGGGAGGTGCCGCAGCCGCTCCACTCCGGTCGCCGAGACGAAGCCCGGGTAGACCAGGCCGGAGAGCTGCTCCCGCGCATCCGTGAGGGCGGGCAGGAGCGCCATGCTCGTCGAGGCCTTGAGCGCCTTCTCGACGCCCCGGGCGGTGGTGAGGATCGTCGTGACCGTCTTCACGGTCTCGAACATCGCGTCCATGACGCTCGCCGAGACCCGGTCGCGCACGGCGTCGAACTCGGCGCGGAGGAAGAGCATCCCGTCGGGCTTCATCCGCCAGAGGACCGCGTCGACGCAGGCGAGCAGGCAGTCGGTGAAGAGCGCGGTCGTGTTCTGGTACGGGCTCTGCGCGAGCACGAGCTTCTCGTTCGAGGTGAGGTGCTGCTGCACGTAGGCGACGGGGCTCGGCGTCGCGAGCAGGAGGAGGCGGCGGACGCCTCTCGGGTGCTCGCGCGCCTGGTCCTCGGCCGTGGCCAGCAGGCGGATCGAGACCGAGTCGCCGTCGTCGATCAGGGCGGGGTAGGCGCGGATGGTGTTCCCGCCCTGCCGGGTGTCGGTGACGCGGGGCAGCTCCGGCATGTCCCAGGTCTTCAGGCCCCGGCGCTCGAGCGCGTCGGGGACCCGGGCCTCGACCACGCGGGCGACCTCGTCGCGGACCCGACCGCGCAGGCGCTCGGCCAGCGGGGCGAGCTCCTTGCCGGCGGCGACCGTGCGCCCCCGCTCGTCGGCGACGGCGAAGGTGACCCGCAGGTGCGAGGGGATGCGCTCGAGGTCGAAGTCCTCGGGCTGCACCACCACGCCGGCCTCGCGGCGGATCGCTCCGGCCAGGGTCGCCGCGAACGACTCCGTCGGCGGGTTCGGCACGTCGTGCGGCAGGGACGCGGTGAGCTTGCGCGCCCAGTTGTTCGCGGGCACCACGTTCCGGCGCAGGTGCTTGGGCAGCGCCTTGATCATCGCGGTGACCAGCTCGGCCCGGAGCCCCGGCACCAGCCAGTCGAAGCCGAGGGGCGTCACGCGGGGCAGGAGCGCGAGCGGCACGTGCACCGTCACTCCGTCCTCCTCCGTCCCCGGCTCGAACCGGTACGAGAGGCGGAAGCGCTGGTCGGCCTGGCGCCACTGCGTGGGGAACGCGGTCTCGTCGATCTGCTCCGCGTCCTCGGGGAGGAGCGTCTCCTGCGTCATCGTCAGCAGGTCGGGCTCGTCGTGCTGGGTCGTCCGCCACCAGGAGTCGAACGAGCGCACCGAGGTGATGTCGCGCGGGAGTCGGCGGTCGTAGAAGTCGAACACGGCCTCGTCGTCGACGAGCAGGTCGCGGCGGCGCGTGCGCTCCTCCAGCCGCTCGAGCTCGGCCCGCAGGGCCCGGTTCTTGCGGTCGAAGGCGTGGCGCGACTCCCACTCGCCCTCGACGAGGGCGTGCCGGATGAACAGCTCGCGGGCGTACGAGGCGTCGATCCGCGAGAACTGCACGCGGCGGCGGGCGATGATCGGCACGCCGTAGAGCGTGACCTTCTCGTAGGCGACGGCCGCGCCCTGGGCCTTCTCCCAGTGCGGCTCGCTGAACTGCCGCTTGACGAGGTCGCCCGCGATCGCCTCGGCCCAGGCCGGATCGATCGCGGCGTTCGAGCGGGCGAAGAGGCGGCTGGTCTCGACCAGCTCGGCGCTCATCACCGCGTCGGGGAGCTTCTTGGCCAGGGCGCTGCCGGGGAAGATCGAGAACTTCGCGTTGCGGGCGCCGATGTATTGCACGTTCTGGCGCTCGCGGCTCTTCGCCGCGCGCTGCGCCTGCTGCGAGGTGGTGTCCTTGATGCCCAGGTGCGAGAGCAGGCCGGCCAGGAGGCTCCGGTGGATCCCGTCGGGGTCGACCTTCGGCTCGCCCAGCTCGAGCTTGAGGGGGCGCGCGAGTTGGCGCAGCTGGCGGAACACGTCCTGCCACTCGCGCACGCGCAGGTAGTTGAGGTACTCGGCCTTGCACAGGCGCCGGAAGGCGCTCGAGGAGAGCTCCTCCTGCTTCTCCTCCACGTAGTTCCAGAGGTTCAGCAGGGTGAGGAAATCGCTGGTGGGGTCGACGAAGCGCGCGTGCTGCTGGTCGGCCTGCGCGCGGCGCTCGAGCGGGCGCTCGCGGACGTCCTGGATCGTGAGGCCCGCGACGATCGCCATCACCTCGCGGCTGACGCCGTGGCGGCGCGACTCGATCACCATCCGGCCGAAGCGCGGATCGATGGGGAGCCGCGCGAGGTCGCGCCCGATGCGCGTGAGCTGCGGTGCGGCCTCCGCCCCCTTGCGCGGGACGCCGCTCGAGTGCGCGCTCGGCGGCGTGTCGCGCACCGGAGCGGCATCCCGTGGAGCAGCGGAGGCGGCGGAGGGGGAGCCGGGGACGCGGAGGGCGCCGAGCTCCGTGAGCAGGTCGAGGCCGTCCTTGATGCCGCGGGAGTCGGGCGGAGTGAGGAACGGGAACGACGCGATGTCGCCCAGTCCGAGCGAGATCATCTGCAGGATCACCGCGGCCAGGCCCGTGCGCAGGATCTCGGGATCGGTGTACTCGGGGCGGCGGAGGTAGTCCTCCTCGGAGTAGAGGCGGATCGCGATGCCCGCGCTCGTGCGGCCCGAGCGGCCGGAGCGCTGATTCGCGGAGGCCTGCGACACCGCCTCGATCGGCAGCCGCTGCACCTTCGAGCGGGCGCTGTAGCGCGAGATGCGGGCCGTGCCGCCGTCGATCACGTAGCGGATCCCCGGGACGGTGAGGCTCGTCTCCGCCACGTTGGTCGCGAGCACGACGCGGCGGCGGACGCCGGGGGTGCGCCCCTTCTCGAAGACGCGGTGCTGATCGGCCGCCGACAGGCGCCCGTAGAGGGGGAGCACCTCGGTGCCCGGCAGGTTCCGACCGCGGATGGCGTCCTCGGCGTCGCGGATCTCGTTCTCGCCCGAGAGGAACACCAGGACGTCGCCCGGATCCTCGCGCGCCAGCTCGGCCAGGGCGTCGGCGATGCCGGTCATCAGGTCGCGGCTGCCGCTCGTCGCGTCGGGGACGTCGGTGTCGTCGTCCTCCTCCGGTTCCTCGGCGACCAGCGGGCGGTAGCGGATCTCGACCGGGTAGGTGCGGCCGGAGACCTCGATGATCGGCGCGGGCTCGCCGGCGGCGTCGGCGAAGTGGGCCGCGAAGCTCTGCGGATCGATCGTCGCCGAGGTGATGATCACCTTCAGGTCGGGGCGCTGCGGCAGCAGGCGGTGCAGGTAGCCCAGGAGGAAGTCGATGTTGAGGCTGCGCTCGTGCGCCTCGTCGATGATGATCGTGTCGTACCGGCTGAGCATCCGGTCGTGGTTCATCTCGTTGAGCAGGATGCCGTCGGTCATCAGCTTGATCCGCGTCGAGGCGGACGCCTTGTCGGTGAACCGGACCTGGTAGCCGACCAGCCCGCCGACCTCGTCGTCGAGCTCCTCCGCGATGCGCTCGGCGATGGTGCGCGCGGCGATGCGCCGGGGCTGCGTGTGCGCGATGCTCTCGCGGCCGAGCTCGAGGCAGATCTTCGGCAGCTGGGTCGTCTTGCCCGATCCGGTCGCGCCGGCGACGATGACCACCTGGTGGTCGCGGATCGCGGCGGCGATGTCCTCGCGCCGCGCCGACACGGGGAGTTCGGGCGGGTAGCGGATGCTGAGCACGTCTGACATGAGCCCTCCATCCTACGCCGCGTGCGACAATGCCCTGTCTCGTGAATCATCGCGGGCCACCCTGCCCGGTCGGGCGCTCCGGCGCCGGTCGACCGCGGCGCACGATCCCGTGGAGCACCCCGATGAATCCGCAGTCCCTGCTGGTCGTGCTGAACATCGTGCTGCTGCTCTTCGCGATCCGGGGCGTGCTGTCGAACCCGAGGCTCTCGAAGGTCGCGAAGGTCTCCTGGGTGGCGTTCATCGTGATCGCGCCGTTCATCGGCAGCCTCGCCTACCTGGCGGTGGGCCGTCGCGGCGGGAGCGGCGGAGGCGGCACGGTCGTGCGCGGCACGGAGCGGCCGTCGGGCTGGTTCTTCGAGCGCTGAGCGGTCGGGCGGCCCTACGGCGGGGGAGACCCGCGGACGTCGGCGCTCCGCGGACCTCCTGCCCTCCGTCCCGCGGCAACCCCCTCACCGCAGGCTCCGCCCGCGTCTAGCGTGGAGCGCATGCCCGATCGTCTGCGCTCCAGTGTCAGCCCCTACCTCCGCTCGCACGCGGACAATCCGGTCGACTGGTTCCCCTGGGGCGAGGAGGCGTTCGCCGAGGCGGTGCGCCGCGACGTCCCGGTGATGATGTCGATCGGCTACTCCACCTGCCACTGGTGCCACGTGATGGCGCGGGAGTCGTTCTCGGATCCGGTGCTCGCCGCGCGGCTGAACGCGGACTTCGTCGCGGTGAAGGTCGACCGCGAGGAGCACCCGGACGTCGACACGGCCTACCTGACGGCCGCGAGCGCGTTCACCCGGCAGCTCGGCTGGCCGCTGACGGCCTTCGCCACCCCCGCCGGCGAGACCTTCTTCGCCGGCACCTACTTCCCGCCGCGCGCCGTCGGCGGCGTGCCCGCCTTCTCGGACGTCCTCGACGCGGTCTCGGAGGCGTGGCGGCTGCGGCGCGACGAGGTGCAGGCGACGGCGGGCGGCCTGGCCGCGGCCCTGCGCGAGGCGACCGCGGCGCTGCCCGCCGACTCCGCGCTGCCCGGCGACGCCGAGCTCGACGGCGCCGTCCGCGCACTCGAGGACGAGGAGGACCGGGTGCACGGCGGTTTCGGCGGCGCCCCGAAGTTCCCGGTGGCCCCCGTGCTCGGGTTCCTGGCCTCGCGGCCCTCGGGAGCGGCGCTCGCCGAGCGCACGCTGCTCGCGCTGGCCGCGTCCCCGCTCCGCGACCGCGACGGGGGTTTCTTCCGCTACGCGACGCAGGCCGACTGGAGCGATCCGCACTACGAGCGGATGCTGTACGACAACGCGCAGCTGCTCGACGTCGCGGCCGTCCTGCTCGGGCACGAGGGCGCCCGGGTGGAGGAGCTGACCGGGATCGCGGAGGGCGTCGCCGCGTTCCTCCTGACCACTCTCGAGCGGCCGGGCGGCGGCCTCGCATCGGCGCAGGACTCGGAGAGCATCGTCGACGGCCAGCGCTCGGAGGGCGGCTACTACCTCGCCGAGGACCGGTCCCGCCTCGCGCCTCCCGCTCTCGACGAGAAGGTCGTCACCGGCTGGAACGGCCTGGCGATCCGCGCGCTCGCCCGCGCCGGACGCGTGCTCGGACGGGAGGAGTGGATCGACGCCGCCCGGGGCGCGGCGGACGCGGTGCTGCAGCGGCACCTCGTCGACGGCCGCGTCGCGGTGCGCGCCTCCCTCGACGGTGCCGTCTCCGCGGCCCGCCCGGCGCTGGAGGACCTCGGGATGCTGGCCGGCGGGCTCCTCGAGCTCGCCCTGGCGGAGGGCCGCCCGCTCTACGCGGTCGCGGCGCGCACCCTGATCGACGGCGCGCTCGACGCGGCCGACGGCCCGCTGCCGTTCGCGCTGCCCGGGGGAGGGGACCCGGCGCTGACCGCGCGGGGACTCCTGCTCGCGGCCGATCCCTCCGAGGGCGCCTACCCCTCCGGCCTGTCGGCGACGGCGGACGCGGCGCACGAGCTGTACCTGCTCACCGGATCGCAGCGCTACCGGGAGGCGGCCGAGGCGGTCGTCGCCTCGATCGCTCCGGGCGCGATCCGCCGGCCGATGGGCTTCGGCGCCGTGCTCGGGCTTGCTTCGCGGCTGGCTCGCCCGGTGCGGCAGCTGGTCGTCGTGGGCCCCGGCGCGGCGGAGGCGGTGCAGGGCGCGCGGTCCGCCGGGATCGGCGTGCTGGTCGGCGTGTCCGACGAGGGCGCCCGGGACTGGGCGGACGCGGGCTTCGAGCTGTTCGAGGGGCGGATCTCGCGGGAGGGGCTGCCGACCGCCTACTCCTGCGAGGCCTTCGTCTGCGCCCTGCCGACGACCCGCCTCCCGGAGGAGCTGCTCACGCGGCCGTGACCACCAGCGGCGCCGCGGGGTCGGCGGCCCACTCGTTGAGCGAGCCGTCGTAGACGACCGCCGTGTGGACTCCGAGCACCGCCAGTGCGAGTGCATCGGCCGTCGCGGCGATCCCGCCCCCGCAGTAGAGGACGATCCGCTCGGCCTGGAGAGCGTCTCCGAACAGCGACCGCAGCCGCTCCGGCGGCAGGAGCGTGTTGTCGGCGCGGTCGACGAGCCGCCCGGCGGGGACGCTCCGCGAGCCCGGCAGGTGTCCGAGGCGGGGGCGGCGCCCCTCCTCCCCGGTGAACTCCTTCGGCGGGACCGCGCAGACCAGCGCCCCGGGAGCCTCGCCGCGCACGACCCTCTCGACGCCGGCCTTGTCGATCCAGAGCGGCCGCTCCTCGCGCACGCTGATGCCTCCGCTCACCGCGGGCTCGACGTGCCCCGTCTCGATCGGGCGCTCCTCCCGCCGCCAGGCCGGGAGCCCGCCGTCGAGCACCGCGACGGCGTCGTGCCCGGCCGAGCGCAGCAGCCACCACACGCGCGAGGCCCACTGGCCGACCGCGGAGTCGTACACGACGACCACCGAGTCGTCGTCGATGCCGAGCGCGGCGGTCGCGGCGGCGAAGCGCTCCGGGTCGAGCCGGGTGAAGGGCAGGGGAGCCGCCGGATCCGACAGCTGCTCGAGCAGGTCGCCGAACACGGCGCCGGGGACATGCCCCTCGAGGAGGTACTGCTCGTCGCCGCTGAGGTAGCCGGGCCGCCCGTCGAAGCCGGGCACGAGCAGCACGCTGGCGTCGACGACGACGAGGTGCTCGCGGCCGAGCTGGTCGGCGAGCCACTGGGTCGAGACGATCGGCCGGGCGAGGTACGGGGCGGAGGAGGTGCTCACCCGCCCCACGGTAGGCGCGACCGCTGACAGGCGCGCCCCCGTGCGTCACGCACGGTCACGGACGCCGCCGGGCGCTCAGCACTCGATGACGTTGACCGCGAGGCCGCCCTCGCTCGTCTCCTTGTACTTCGACGACATGTCGATGCCGGTCTGGCGCATCGTCTCGATGACCGCGTCGAGCGAGACGCGGTGGTCGCCGTCGCCGTGCAGCGCGAGGCGGGCTGCGCTCACGGCGGTGGAGGAGGCGATCGCGTTCCGCTCGATGCAGGGGATCTGCACGAGCCCGCCGACCGGGTCGCAGGTCAGTCCGAGGTGGTGCTCCATCGCGATCTCGGCCGCGTTCTCGACCTGGCGCGGACTGCCGCCGAGCACCGCGCAGAGCGCTCCGGCGGCCATCGCGCAGGCCGAGCCGACCTCGCCCTGGCAGCCCGCCTCCGCACCGGAGATCGAGGCGTTCGTCTTGCAGAGCGAGCCGATCGCGGTGGCGGTGAGGAGGAAGCGGCGCAGCCCCGCGCGGTCGGCGCCCGGGACGAAGCGGAGGTAGTAGTGCCCGACGGCGGGGATGATGCCCGCCGCTCCGTTCGTCGGAGCCGTCACGACGCGCCCGCCTGCGGCGTTCTCCTCGTTCACCGCGAGGGCGAAGGCGTGGAGCCACTCCACCGAGGTCGCGCGGGCGCGGTCGAGCGGATCCTCCTCGAAGGCCTCGAGCCGCTCGCGGAGCACCGAGGCCCGGCGGCGGACGCCCAGGCCGCCCGGCAGCACGCCGTCGGTCGCCAGGCCGTGCTCGACGCAGGCGGCCATGGCGTCCCAGATCGCGTCGAGGCGGGCGTCGATGTCGACCCCGGGGTGCAGAGCGCGCTCGTTCGCGGCGGCGATCTCGGCGATGCCGGAGCGGGTCCGATCGCAGGTCGCCAGCAGGTCGAGCCCGGAGACGAAGGGGTAGGGGTGCGGGGCCAGGGCAGCCAGCTCGGCACGCTCGCCCGCGCGCCGGATGAAGCCGCCGCCGATCGAGTAGTAGGTCTCCTCCCACACCGGCAGCGCGTCGTCGCCGACCCAGACGCTGAAGGTGAGGGCGTTCGGGTGCTCCGGCAGCCTCGTGCGCGGCTCGAAGACGACGTCGTCGCGCGTCATCGCGAGGCGCTGCTCGCCGGCCAGCAGGATCGTCCCCTCCGCGTCGAGGCGCTGCCATGCCCCGCGCACCAGCGCCGGGTCGCACGTCTCGGGGTCCAGGCCGGCGAGACCGGCGACCACCGCGTCGGGGGTGCCGTGGCCGATCCCGGTGGAGCCGAGCGAGCCGTAGAGGGTGCATCCCACCCGGCTCACGCGGCCGAGGAGCCCGGCGTCGCGGATCCGCTCGGCGAGGGCGAGGGCGGCGCGCATCGGTCCGACGGTGTGCGAGCTGGACGGGCCGATCCCCACGCTGAACAGGTCGAGGACGGAGACGTAGGCGCTCATCCACCGAGACTACGCCGGGGCCGGCGGAGTGCGCCGCCCGAGCCGCGCCCGCGACGAGGAGCCACGGAGATCCGGCGTCGACGAGGGTCGGCGGCGGATCAGCGCAGCGTCTTGCGCGCCGAGATCTGGCCGGTGTCGAAGCCGAGCAGGTGCAGGCCGCCGTGGAAGCGGGCGTGCTCGACCTTGATGCAGCGGTCCATCACGACGGTCAGGCCCTTCGACTCGCCGTACTCGGCCGCCTCCTGGTTCCAGATCCCCAGCTGCACCCAGACCGTGGGCGCGCCGACGGCGAGGACGTCGTCGATCACGGCGGGGATGTCGCTCGCCTTGCGGAACACGTCGACGATGTCGGGCACGACCGGGAGCTCGGCGAGGCTGCGGTAGACCGGCTGCCCCAGGATCTCGGTGGCGTTCGGGTTCACGAAGTAGAGCTCGTAGTCGCTCGACTGCTGCAGGTAGGTGGCGACGAAGTAGGAGGAGCGGGCCGGGTTCGGCGAGGCGCCGACGATCGCCACGGTCCTTGCGCGGCGGAGGATGTCGAGTCGCCTGCGGGCGTCGGGGCCCACCCAGGTGCGCTGCGAGCGCAGCATCTTCGCCAGCGGCGAGTTCGCCGGGACCGAGCAGCTCAGCCCGTTGGACAGCTGGACGACCGTGTCGGCGGTGTCGGTGGTGCTCATGCTCAGACCTCCACGGCCGGGGTGTGCAGGGTGGTGGTCGTACCCTCGGGGAGCTCGGTCGGAGTGTCGGGAGTGCCGTGCTCCTCGACCGCGCGGGCGAGCGCCTGGTCGAGATCGTAGATGATGTCGTCCGCGTCCTCGATGCCGACGGAGAGGCGGACGAGTCCGGGGAGGACGCCCGCGTGGAGGAGCTGGTCCTCGGTGAGCTGGGCGTGGGTGGTCGAGGCGGGGTGGATCACCAGCGTCTTGGCGTCGCCGATGTTGGCGAGGTGGCTGGCGAGGTCGACCGATTCGATGAAGGTCTGGCCGACGGCGCGGCCGCCCTTGACCACGAAGCTGAAGACCGAGCCCGGCCCCTTCGGCAGGTACTTCTGCGCACGGTCGTGGTGCGGGTGCGCGGGGAGCCCGGCCCAGTAGACGGCCTCGATGCGGGGGTCGGCGTCGAGCCACTCGGCGACGCGGCGCGCGTTGTCGACGTGCGCCTGGATCCGGTACGGCAGCGTCTCGACGCCCTGGGCGAGCAGGAACGCGGAGTGCGGAGCGAGGACCGGCCCGATGTCGCGCAGCTGCTCCGCGCGCAGGCGCGTGAGGAAGCCGTACTCCCCGAAGTTGCCGTCCCACGACAGGTCTCCGTAGGAGGCGACCGGGTCGTGCAGCAGCGGGAACTTCTCGGGGGAGTAGTGGAAGCGCCCCGACTCGACGACGACGCCGCCGAGCGTGGTGCCGTGTCCGCCGAGGAACTTGGTGGCCGAGTGGATGACGATGTCGGCGCCCCACTCGATCGGGCGGACGAGGTAGGGCGTGGCGACCGTGGAGTCGATGATCAGCGGGATGCCGGCGGCGTGCGCGACCGCCGCGAGGCCCTCGATGTCGGCGATCTCGCCGGAGGGGTTCGCGATCGTCTCGGCGTAGAGCACCTTGGTCTTCTCGGTGATCGCCGCCGCGTAGTCGGCCGGGTCGCTCGAGCGGACGAAGGTGGTGTCCACTCCGAAACGGCGGAGCGTGACGTCGAGCTGGGTGATCGATCCGCCGTAGAGGTTGGCGGAGGACACCACGTGGTCGCCCGCGCCGACGAGCGCCGCGAAGGTGATGAACTGCGCCGAGAGCCCGGAGGCCGTGGCGACGGCGCCGAGGCCGCCCTCGAGGCTCGCGACGCGCTCCTCGAAGGAGGCGACCGTGGGGTTCGACAGGCGCGAGTAGACGTTGCCGTACTTCTGCAGCGCGAAGCGGGCCGCGGCGTCGGAGGTGTCGTCGAAGACGAAGGCGCTGGTCTGGTAGATCGGCAGAGCGCGGGCGCCCGTCACCGCGTCGGGGATGTTGCCCGCGTGGATCGCACGCGTCTTGAAGCCGTACTCACGATCTGCCATGCGATCGACGCTAGCGGGAGCCGCCGACACCGCCGCGCCGGAGCGACGCATCGCGTAACAGAGCGGCCCCGCAGTGCAGAGCGACCGTGCGCGACAGAGCGGTCGAGCGGATCGGAGCGCCGATCAGAGCGCCAGCTGCACCGCGGCCAGTCCCATCGCCGCGATCGCCGCCCACGACACCAGGGCGACGAGCAGAGCACGCCACCCCGTCGTCACGAGCGCGCGCACCCGGACGGCGCTGCCGAGCGCGAAGAGCGCCGCGGCGAGGAGCCAGGTCTGCGCGGTGTCGGCGGCGGCGAGCAGTCCCTCCGGCAGGGGGAGGAGCGTGCGCAGCAGCACCGCGGCGAGGAACCCGACCACGAACAGCGGCACGATCGCCGGGCGCGTCCCGCCGGTCCCGCCTCGGCGCCTCGTGACCGCCGCCGCCACCGCGACCATCGGCGCCAGCATGACCACTCGGGTGAGCTTCACCACGACCGCCACGGCCAGCGCCGACGCTCCGGCCACCTGGGCCGTCGCCACGACCTGGCCCACGTCGTGGACCGAGGCGCCGACCCAGTGCCCGAACTGCACGTCGGAGAGCCCGAGCGGCTGCTGCAGGGCGGGGAGCACCGCGATCGCGAGCGTGCCGCAGAGCGTCACCAGCGCGACCGGCGTCGCCTGCTCCTGCTCCTTCGCCCGGGTCGCTCCGGCCATCGCGCCGATCGCCGAGGCCCCGCAGATCGAGAAGCCCGCCGCGAGCAGCAGCGGCTCCTGCCCGGGCAGCCGGAGCGCCCAGCCCAGCGCCCAGGTCAGGCCGAAGGTGGCCAGGACGATCCCGACCACGACCAGGATCGCGCCCCAGCCCAGCGCAGCGATGTCGATCAGAGAGAGCTTCAGCCCGAGCAGGACGATGCCGGCGCGCATCAGCGAGCGGGACGAGAACTTCAGGCCCGGCGCCAGCGCCCCGCTCAGCAGGGGGCGCGCCGCGGGCAGCTGCGCCACGAGGATCCCGAGCGCGACCGCCGCGGTCAGCATCGGCACTGCCGGCACCGTCGCGTGCAGCAGGGCCGCGATCACCGCCGCGACCGCGCAGGCCGCGACTCCCGGGCCCAGCCGCCGGATCAGACCCACGAGGGCAGCCACATGTGGGCCTGCCAGAAGGCGAAGGACGTCTGCGCGCCGATCCAGAGCGGCAGGAAGTAGGCCGTCAGCGCCGCCGCCGCCACCGCGAAGACGAGCACCACGAGGACGCCCCGGGTGCGCCGCCTCCGCTCGTCGCCCGGACTCCCGATCACGATCCCGGCCGTCAGCGCCAGCGCCAGCATCATGTAGGGCTCGAAGACGACGCAGTAGAACTGGAACACCGTTCGGTCGAGGTAGAGCAGCCACGGCAGGTAGCCCGCCACGATCCCCATCAGCACGAAGCCGGCGCGCCACTCCCGGTACCGCGCGAGCCGGTAGAGGAGGTACACCAGCGCCAGGACTCCGGCGTACCAGATGAGCGGATTGGCGACCGAGGTGATCGCCTCGTCGCAGCGTGCGGCGGTGCAGCCGTCGACGCCCGTCGCCTGGTCGACGAAGTACATGCTGGTCGGCCGGAGCATGAGCAGCCAGGTGAGCGGGTTCGCCTCGTAGGGGTGCGAGGCCCGCAGGTTGATCGAATAGTCGTACATCTGCACGTGGTAGTGCCAGAGGCTCTGCGCCCAGTCCGGCACCCACGCCAGAGCCCCGGTCCAGGCGTTGCCGGGGGCCTCCGACGCCCACTGCCGGGCCCATCCGCCGGAGGTTCGCAGCCAGCCCGTCCAGGTGACGAGGTAGGCGATCAGGGCGATCGGCACGACCAGGAGGAAGGTGACCGGACCCTGCTTGAGGATCGCGCCGCTGCCCCAGAACGGCACGCCCGCGCGGCGCCGCATCAGCGCGTCGACGACCACCGCGTACACGCCGTACGCCGCGAGGAAGTAGACGCCCGTCCACTTCACGCCCGCGGCCAGGCCGAAGAGCACGCCGGCCGCGAGCAGCCAGGGCCGCCACCACAGGACCGGCCCCCAGCTCGGCAGCGCTCCCGCCGCCACCTTCCGCGCCAGCTGCAGCTCGGCCCAGCGCCGGTCCAGCAGCACCGCCGCGACCCCGCAGAGCGCGACGAACATCAGGATCCCGTCCAGGAGCGACACCCGCGACATCACGATCGCGTGGCCGTCGAGCGCGAGCATCAGCCCCGCGAAGGAGGAGAGGAGGGTGGAGCGGAACAGGAGGCGGCCGATCACGATCACCAGCGCGACGGCGAGGATCCCCACGACGGCGGTCGCGACGCGCCAGCCGACGCTGTCGTCCGCGCCGAATACGCCCATCCCGAGCCCGATGATCCACTTGCCCAGCGGCGGATGCACCACGAAGGACGGCGCCCCCGTGAAGGTGTCCACGTCGCCGGCCGCGAAGCCGGGGTCCGGGTTCTCGGGCCAGGCGCCCTCGAACCCGAGGTTCCAGAGGGTCCAGGCGTCCTTCACGTAGAAGGTCTCGTCGAACACGAGCGAGCGCGGGTGGCCGAGGTTCCACAGCCGCAGCACCGCGGCCAGTGCGACCACCAGCAGCGGCAGTCCGAGCTCGTACAGCCGGCGGCGCGCGGGGGAGGCGACGAGCCGGGTGTGCAGGTCGTCGAACCAGGAGCCGTGCGGCACGTCCGGGAGCGGGGTGCGCTCGCGCGGTGCGGACGCCTCGGCGGGCTCCACCGGGACCGAGCGCGCCGATCCCGCCGCGTCCAGGAGCAGGTCGTCGAAGTCGCGCTGCGGTCGGTCCGTCACCCGGCCATGCTAACGGGGCGCCTCCTCCCGGGACGGCGGCGATCCGCGGCGGGAGGCCCCGGACCCGGCCTGGGAGACTGGCGGCATGATCATCCTCGCCGGCACTCCCATCGGAAACCTCGGCGACGCCTCCCGCCGGCTCGTGGAGGCGCTGGGCTCCGCCCGCCACGTCGCCGCTGAGGACACGCGCGTGACCATCCAGCTGATGCGCGCCCTGGGCGTCGAGAACCGGCCCGCCCTCTACGCGCTGCACGACCACAACGAGCGCGAGCGCGCCGCCGAGCTGGTGGAGCTGGCCCGCGAGGAGGACCTGCTCGTGCTGAGCGACGCGGGCATGCCCACGGTCTCGGACCCGGGCTACCACCTGGTCGAGGCGGCGGTGGCGGCGGGAGTCGCGGTCACCGCGCTGCCCGGTCCCTCGGCGGTGCTCATGGCGCTCGCCGTGTCCGGGCTCCCGACGGATCGCTTCAGCTTCGAGGGGTTCCTGCCCCGCCGGCACGGCGAGCGGGTCTCGACCTTCCGGGCGCTCGTCGACGAGCGCCGCACCATGGTCTTCTTCGAGTCCCCGCACCGGATCGGCGACGCGCTCGCCGACCTGGTCGAGGCGATGGGCCCGGAGCGGCGCGTCGTCGTCTGCCGCGAGCTCACCAAGATGTTCGAGGAGGTCCGGCGCGGCACGGCGGCCGAGCTGGCCGAGTGGGCGGCCGACGGCCTGCGCGGCGAGATCTGCCTGGTCGTCGAGGGAGCCCCCGCGCGGGAGGCGTCGCTCGAGGACGCGCTGGCCGACGTGCTGGCCCGCGTCGAGGCCGGATCGCGGCTCAAGGAGGCGTCGGCCGAGGTCGCCGAGATCACGGGGCTCTCGCGCCGCGCTCTCTACGAGGCGGCGCTCGCCTCCCGCCGCGGCTGAGAGCTCCCTCCCAGACGGCGCCCGCGGCCGGTCGTCCACGGCCTCCGTCACACGCCGGGAGCGGTGCCCCGCGGTGAATAGGATGGTCGCCATGTCCGACGGCGCCTCCTTCTACCTCACGACCCCGATCTTCTACGTGAACGACGTCCCGCACATCGGGCACGCGTACACCGAGGTCGCCGCCGACGTGCTCACCCGCTGGCACCGCCAGGCGGGCGACGACACCTGGCTGCTGACCGGCACGGACGAGCACGGCCAGAAGATCCTCCGCACCGCCACCGCCAACGGCACGACCCCCCAGGAGTGGGCCGACCGCCTCGTGAGGACCGCGTGGCAGCCGCTGCTCGAGACCATCGACATCGCCAACGACGACTTCATCCGCACCACGGACGCGCGGCACGAGGTCAACGTCCAGAAGTTCCTGCAGAAGCTGTACGACGAGGACGCGATCTACACCGGCGAGTACGAGGGCTACTACTGCGTGGGCTGCGAGGAGTACAAACAGCTGTCCGACCTCGAGGAGGGCACCGGCGACTACGCCGGCCAGTACGTCTGCAAGATCCACTCGAAGCCGGTCGAGCTGCTGAAGGAGAAGAACTACTTCTTCAAGATGAGCGAGTACACCGAGCGGCTGCTCGCGCTCTACGAGGAGCGTCCCGACTTCGTCCAGCCCGAGTCGGCGCGCAACGAGGTCGTCAGCTTCGTCCGCCAGGGCCTGGCCGACCTGTCGATCTCCCGCTCCAGCTTCGACTGGGGCGTGAAGGTCCCGTGGGACGACTCGCACGTGGTCTACGTCTGGTTCGACGCGCTGCTCAACTACATCACCGCGGTCGGCTACGGCCAGGACGAGGCGGAGTTCGAGCGCCGCTGGCCCGCGACCCACATCGTCGGCAAGGACATCCTGCGCTTCCACGCCGTGATCTGGCCCGCCATGCTCATGGCCGCGGGCCTCGAGGTGCCCCGGCAGGTGTTCGGCCACGGCTGGCTGCTGGTCGGCGGCGAGAAGATGTCGAAGTCGAAGCTCACCGGCATCGCGCCCGAGCAGATCACCGACACCTTCGGCTCCGACGCCTTCCGCTACTACTTCCTCCGGACCATCACCTTCGGCCAGGACGGCTCGTTCTCGTGGGAGGACCTGTCGGCGCGCTACCAGTCCGAGCTCGCGAACGGCTTCGGCAACCTCGCCTCGCGGGTCGTCGCGATGCTGCACCGCTACTACAACGGCGTCGTGCCCGCGCCGGGGGAGCCGACCGAGGCGGAGGAGCGCGTGCAGCGCATCGTCGCCGAGGCCGCCGCGTCGGCCGACCGGTCGATCGACGCGCTCGCGATCCACGACGCGATCACCGCCGTGTGGAGCATCGTCGAGGAGCTCAACGGCTACATCACCGAGCAGGAGCCGTGGGCGCTGGCCAAGCGCGAGGAGCGCGAGCGCCTCGGCACGGTGCTCTACACCGCGACGGAGGGGCTCCGCGCCCTGGCCGTGCTGCTCTCGCCGGTCGTGCCGCGCGCGACGGCGTCCCTCTGGGAGGCGCTCGGCGTGACGGAGTCGCTGGGCGCCCTCACCGCACAGCCGATCCGCGAGGCGGGCCGGTGGGGAGTCCTCCCCGTCGGCACCACCGTCGGCACGCTCGCCGCGCTCTTCCCGCGCATCGAGGCTCCCGCGTCCTGACGGCCGCGCCTCGACCCGTGGACCGACCAGCCGAGCGGCCCGGAGTCGCCGGCGGAGGATCCGCAGGGGAGTGCACGATGACCGCGATCCGAACGCGAGGGGCCGGGTGCGAACGGCCCGCCGCTCCGTGGGGGCGCAGATGACGCGCGAGGTCCTCGACGCTCTCGGGCAGGCGGCCGAGCTCACCCGGCGCCACGTCGGGCACCCCGAGCGCGCCGCCGCGCTCGCCCTGCGCCTGCACCGGGTGACCGCTCCGACCGAGCTCGTCTACACCCGGTTCCCGCCGACCCTCAGCCTGGTGCTGGCCGGCCGGAAGCGCTCGGTGGTCGGCGACTCCGACGAGCGGTGGGGCGCCGGCCGCTTCCTGATCACCCCCGTCGATCTGCCGGTGGTCGCGGCCGTCGTGGAGACCGGCGACCGCGGCGACTTCCTGTCGGCCAACTGGCGTCTCGACCCGCTCGTGGTGGCCGAGATCGCGGCGCTCGCCCCCCGGACGGCCCCGCGGGCTCCCGCCCCGCGGATCGGCACGGTCACGGAGGAGATGGCCGACTCGCTGCGCCGACTCTTCCGTCTGCTCGACGCCCCCGCCGACATCCCGGTGCTCGCCCCCGCGATCACGCGCGAGCTCGTGCTGCGGCTGCTGCAGACGGACCAGGCGCCCCGGCTGCTGGCCGCGTCCAGCACCGTCCGCTCGGAGGCCGTCTCCCGCGCGGTCGAGGCGATGAGCGCGTCGCTCTCGCGCGGCTGGACCCTCGGCGCGCTCGCCGCGGAGGCGGGCACCAGCGTGCCCACACTCACCCGCCGCTTCCGCGAGCTGACCGGGATGTCGCCGCTGGGCTACCTGCGGCGGCTCCGCCTCGGGGAGGCCAGGAGGCTGCTCCTGGTCCGGGGCGACACCGCCGCGCAGGCCGCGGCCGCGGTCGGCTACGCGAGCGCGTCGCACTTCGGGCGCGACTACCGCCGCGCCTACGAGACGACCCCCGCGGCCGACGCCGCGCTCCACCCCGGGCCGCTCGTCCAGATCCACTGAGCGGCGGGCGCTGTCGCGGGGACTCCGAGCGGCGCGTGCCGCGGCGTCAGACGCGGGCGCCGACGATGCCTCCGTCGACGTCGAGCGTCGTGCCGTGGACGTACGAGGCCTCGTCCGAGACGAGCCAGCGCACGGCCAGGGCGATCTCGTCCGGACGTCCGGGCCGGCCGGCGGGGGCGGACGCGGTCATCTGCTCCAGGATCGCCGCGGCGTGCTCGTTGCCGGGCGTGAGAGTCGCGCCGGGCGCGACGGCGACCACGCGCACGCCGCTCGGGCCGTACTCGGCCGCCCACGCCCGCGTGAGGTGCTCCAGCGCCGCCTTGGTCGCGGGGTAGAGGGCGGTCCCCGGCGTTCCCACCCGTCCCATCCACGAGGTGATGTTGACGACCACTCCGCTCCCGCGCTCGGCCATGGCCGGGGCGATCGCCGCGACGAGCTGGTGCGGCACGCGGATGTTCGTGGTGAGGAGGGACTCGACATCGGCGTCGCTGAGGTCGGCGGTCGGCCCCACCGGGAACACTCCGGCGTTGTTGACGAGGACGTCGATCCGCCCGTCGAGGAGGGTCAGCGCCCGCTCGGCGACGGCGCGGGTCTCCTCCGGCGTGCCCGCGAGGTCGGCGACGAGCGCGGAGGCGGTGCCCCCGTCGGCGCGGATGCCGCGGACGACGGACCCGACCCGCTCGGGGTCGCGTCCGTGCACGAGGACGTGAGCGCCGGCCCCGGCGAGCCGGCGGGCGATGGCTGCGCCGATCCCGCTCGAGGATCCGGTGACGAGGGCGTGGCGCCCGGCGAGGGAGCCGGGTGCGGAGTGGGCGAGGAGCTCGGTGTCTGTCATGGCTCCAGCCTCCCGGCGGCGCGGGAGGCGGGCTGTCCCGATCCGATCGGGTGTTGACCCGATCCGCTCAGGGCGCCTCAGCGGCCGCCTCTCGGCCCTCGTCCACCCGGGACTCCGGCCCGCGCGAGCCCTCCCGGTAGCCTGGAGCGCATGACCGACAGCCAGCACGTCCGCTCCCGCGAGGCCTCGTCCGGCCGCGACCTGACGTACCCGCCGCTGCCCGAGGCGCTCGTCGTCCCCGTCTACGACAACCACACGCACCTCGAGATCGCCGACGGCCTCGAGCCGCTCGACCACCGCGAGCAGCTCGACCGGGCCTCCACCGTCGGGGTCCGCGGCGTCGTCCAGGTCGGCACGGACGTCGAGACGAGCCGCTGGTCGGCCGAGCAGGCGGCGAGCGAGCCGCGCATGCTGGCCGCCGTCGCGATCCACCCCAACGAGGCGCCCGAGCTGGAGCAGCGCGGCGAGCTCGACGCCGCCCTCGCCGTGATCGCCGAGCTGGCGGAGCAGCCGCGGGTGCGCGCCATCGGCGAGACCGGGCTCGACTTCTTCCGCACCGGCGAGAGCGGCCGCGCCGCGCAGTTCCGCTCCTTCGAGGAGCACATCCGCATCGCGAAGGAGCACGACCTCGCGCTGCAGATCCACGACCGCGACGCGCACCGCGAGGTCATCGAGACCCTGCGCCGCGTCGGAGCCCCCGAGCGCACCGTCTTCCACTGCTTCTCCGGGGACGCGGAGATGGCGCGGATGTGCACGGACGAGGGCTGGTACCTCTCCTTCGCCGGCACCGTGACGTTCAAGAACGCCGAGCCGCTGCGGGAGGCGCTCGTCGCGACCCCGCGGCACCTCATCCTGGTCGAGACCGACGCGCCGTACCTCACTCCGTCGCCCTTCCGCGGCCGCCCGAACGCGCCCTACCTCCTCCCGCACACCCTGCGCTCGATGGCCGCGACCCTCGAGACCGACGTCGGCCACCTGGCCGCGACGATCGCCTCGAACACGGAGGCCGTGTACGGCGAGTGGGGCGGCGAGGTCGGCTCCGAGCCGACGGAGCCGGTCGGACCCCTCGCATGAGCGGCCGCCACGCCGCCGAGCCGACGGCCGCCGCGATCCCGCGCCTGCTGGGCCCGGCCGAGATCCGCGACCTCGCCGGCCTCCTCGACGTCACGCCGACCAAGAAGCTCGGCCAGAACTTCGTGCACGACGCCAACACGGTCCGCCGCATCGTCAAGCTCGCTCGGGTGCGCCCGGGGGAGACCGTCGTCGAGATCGGCCCCGGCCTCGGATCGCTGACCCTCGGCCTGCTCGAGGCGGGCGCACAGGTCGTGGCCGTCGAGATCGACGGGCGCCTCGCCGAGCAGCTGCCGCGCACCGTCGAGCTGATGGCGCCGGGCGCCGATCTCGCGGTCGTGCACGCCGACGCGATGAAGGTGCTCGACCTGCCGGGGGAGCCGGTCCGGCTCGTCGCCAACCTCCCGTACAACATCTCGGTGCCGGTGCTCCTGCACTTCCTCGAGCACTTCGCCAGCATCCGGTCCGGAGTGGTGATGGTGCAGTCCGAGGTCGGGCACCGGCTCGCCGCCGGTCCCGGCTCCAAGGTCTACGGCGGCCCGAGCGTCAAGGCGGCGTGGTTCGGCTCCTGGACGACGGGCGGCGCGGTCTCGCGTCAGATCTTCTGGCCGGTGCCGAACGTCGACAGCGTGCTCGTCGCGTTCGACCGCGGCGAGGAGCCGGGCGACGAGACCCTGCGCCGCGCCGTCTTCGCGGTCGTCGACGCGGCGTTCGCGCAGCGGAGGAAGATGCTCCGCCAGTCGCTCGCGACCCTCTTCGGCGACAGCGCCGCGGCGATCGTCGCGCTCGAGCGGGCCGGCGTCCCGCAGACCGCGCGCGGCGAGGAGCTGGACGTCGCCGCCTTCGTCCGCCTGGGCCGCGAGCTCGATCCGGCGAGGGTCCCCGTGCGCGGCGCGGCGGTGCCCGACGGGTCGCTGGCGGAGACCGACGGGGACGACGCGGACGGCGACGGGGAGCCCGTCCCGGGTGCGGACGAGGGCGCCTCCGCCACCCTGTAGCGTGGATGCATGGCCCACCGCGCGACGTCGAACCGGGTCCACGCGCGGGCGCCCGGCAAGATCAACGTGTTCCTCAAGGTCGGCGCCGTGCGCGACGACGGGTACCACGAGCTGGCCACCGCGTTCCAGTCGCTCTCCCTCTACGAGGACGTGTTCGCGGAGGAGGCGGCCGACTTCTCGGTCTCCTTCTCGGGCTCGATCGACACCTCCCGCCTGGCCGTCGACGGCTCCAACCTCGCGATCAAGGCGGCTCGGGCGCTCGCCCGGGCGACCGGCTACCGCGGCGGCGTGCACCTCGAGATCGAGAAGAACGTCCCCATCGCCGGCGGCATGGGCGGCGGCTCGGCCGACGCTGCCGCGACCCTCCTCGCCTGCGACGCGCTCTGGGGCACGGCCTGCACGAGGGAGCAGCTGCTCGGCATCGCCGCGAGCCTCGGCGCCGACGTCCCCTTCTCCTTCACCGGCGGCACCGCGATCGGGGTCGGCCGCGGCGATGAGCTGAGCCCGGCGCTCGCCAAGGGCCGCTTCGAGTGGGTGCTGGTCCTCTCGGAGGAGGGCCTGTCGACCCCCGAGGTCTACAGCGAGCTCGACCGGCACCGCGAGCGCCACCTGCACGACTTCCGCCCGATCTCGGCGACCCCCGCCATCGATCCCAACGTGCTGCAGGCCCTCCGCGCCGGCGACGCCGCCATGCTCGCCGACGCGATGCACAACGACCTGCAGGCGCCGGCGCTGCACCTGCAGCCCGGGCTCGCCCGCATCCTCGAGCTCGGCGAGGGCCGCGGAGCGCTCGGCGGCCTCGTCTCGGGGTCCGGACCGACCGTGGCGTTCCTCGCTCCGGACGCCGATGCGGCGGCCGACCTGCAGCGCGAGCTGAGCTCCGCGCGGCTGAGCGCCGTGCGGGTCTCCGGCCCGGTCCACGGGGCGCGCCTGCTCTCGACCTAGTCGCGGAGGCGGTGCCTCCGGAGCGGGGCTCGCGAGCCTCGCGCCCGGCGCCCTCCACAGACGGTCCGCAGAGAAGTTCCGACGTCGTGGCTTAGAGTGCCGCTCATGTCCCGCCGAGCCACCCTCTTCGCGATCCTCTCCGGGATCGTGGCCGCCGTCGTCGCCCTCGCGGCCGCCGAGGTCGTCGCGGTCTTCACCGGAGCGGGCGGCAGTCCGCTGGTCGCGGTCGGCGGCTTCGTCATCGACATCGTGCCCCCGGGCGTGAAGGACACGGTCATCGCGCTCTTCGGCACCGGCGACAAGCTCGTGCTGCTGGTCTCGATCGGCCTCGCGATCGCGCTGCTGGCCGTCGGCGCGGGAGTCCTCGAGTACCGCCGCCCGCCGTTCGGCGTGCTGCTGCTGGCCGTCGTCGCGGGCGCCGGTGCGCTCGCCGCCGTCAGCCGCGAGGGCGCGTCCGGGATCGACGCGGCGCCGAGCGTCGTGGGCATGGTGGCCGGTGCCGCGGTGCTCCGCTCGGCCTCCGTCCGCCTCCGCGGCTGGCAGGAGGAGCGCGAGAGCGACTCCCCGGACCGCCGGTCGTTCCTCCGCCTGGTCGGGATCGCCGGAGTCGCCGCGGTCGCCGCCGGCATCGGCGCCCGCTTCCTCACGTCCGCCTCCGCCGCCGTTACGGCCGTGCGCGAGGCCGTGTCCCTGCCGGCTCCCGCCTCGGCCGCCGCGCCCGTCCCGGCCGGCGCCGTGCTCGACGACATCGACGGCATCAGCTCCTACGTCACTCCCAACTCCTCGTTCTACCGGATCGACACCGCGCTCTCGGTGCCGTCGGTCGAGCCCGCCGACTGGTCGCTGATGATCACCGGAATGGTGGAGGAGGAGATCGAGATCACCTGGGACGAGCTGCTCGCACTGCCGCTCGAGGAGCACCTGGTCACCCTGTCCTGCGTGTCCAACGAGGTCGGCGGCGACCTGATCGGCACCGCCCTCTGGCTGGGCTACCCGATCCGCGAGCTGCTGGCCCGGGCCCGGCCGACCGCCGGCGCCGACATGGTGCTCTCGCGGAGCATCGACGGCTTCACCGCCTCCAGCCCGCTCGACGTGCTGCAGGACGAGGACCGCGCGAGCCTGCTCGCCGTCGGGATGAACGGCGAGCCGCTCCCGGTCGAGCACGGCTTCCCCGTCCGGATGGTCGTCCCCGGCCTGTACGGCTACGTCTCGGCGACGAAGTGGGTCGTCGAGCTGAAGGTCACGACCTTCGCGGAGGACCTGGCGTACTGGTCGACGCGCGGCTGGACCGAGCGCGGTCCGATCAAGATCGAGTCGCGGATCGATGTGCCGCGCCAGGGCCAGCCCGTCGAGGCGGGGACGGTCGCCGTGGCGGGAGTCGCCTGGGCGCCGCACACCGGCATCGCGAAGGTTGAGGTGCAGATCGACGGCGGCGCCTGGCAGGAGGCGCGCCTCGCCGAGCAGGTCACCGCGGACACGTGGATCCAGTGGGTCCTCGAGTGGGACGCGACGGTCGGCGACCACGTCGTGACCGTGCGCGCCACCGACGCGGACGGCACGGTGCAGACCACGGTCGAGCGCCCGCCTGCCCCCGACGGCGCCACGGGACTGCACCGCCGCTCGGTGTCCGTCTCGGAGCCGGCACCCGCGGGCTGAGGTCCGGGGGCCGCGACCCGGCCGCACTGTGATCGACCCGCGGCGGACCGCTCAGGCGGCACCGCCTAGGCTGGATCCCTATGGCACATCTGCTGGGCGCCGAGGCGCTGCGACTCGAGTACCCCACACGCGTGATCTTCGACGACGTCTCCCTGGGGATCGAGGAGGGCGACCGCATCGGGATCGTCGGACGCAACGGCGACGGCAAGTCGACCCTCCTGCGCCTGCTCGCGCAGCGCATCGAGCCGGACAGCGGCCGCGTCACGCACCGCCGCGGCGTCACGCTCGGGATGCTCGACCAGGCCGACACGGTCGATGAGGACCTCACCGTCGCCCAGGCCGTCGTCGGCGGGCTCCAGGAGCACGAGTGGGCGGGCGACGCGCGCACCCGAGACGTGATCGCGGGCCTGCTGCGCGACGTCCCCTGGGACGGAGTGGTCGGCTCCCTCTCGGGCGGGCAGCGGCGCCGGGTCGCCCTCGCGAAGCTGCTCGTCGGCGACTGGGACGTCGTCTTCCTCGACGAGCCCACCAACCACCTCGACGTCGAGGGCATCGCCTGGCTCGCCGAGCACCTCAAGCGCCGCTGGGCGGCGTCGTCGGGCGGGCTCGCGGTCGTCACCCACGACCGGTGGTTCCTCGACGAGATCTGCACCGCCACCTGGGAGGTGCACGACCGTCTCGTCGAGCCGTTCGAGGGCGGGTACGCGGCGTACATCCTGCAGCGCGTCGAGCGCGACCGGATGGCCTCGACCATGGAGGCCAAGCGCCAGAACCTGATGAAGAAGGAGCTCGCCTGGCTCCGCCGCGGCGCCCCCGCCCGCACGGCGAAGCCCAAGTTCCGGATCGACGCCGCGAACCAGCTGATCGAGGACGAGCCCCCGGTGCGCGACTCGGTCTCGCTCTCGCAGCTCGCCGTCTCGCGCCTGGGCAAGGACGTCGTCGACCTGCTCGACGTCACCGTCCGCTACGGCGAGCGGACCGTCCTCAACCGCATCGAGTGGCGGATCGCGCCTGGCGAGCGCACCGGCATCCTCGGCGTGAACGGCGCCGGCAAGTCGACCCTCCTCGGCCTGGTCGCGGGCAGCGTGGAGCCGACGAGCGGCCGGGTGAAGCGCGGCACCACCGTTCGCGTCGCGATCCTCGACCAGCAGCTGCGCGAGCTGACCGGGGTCCAGCACCGGCCCGTCCGCGAGATCATCGCGGAGCAGCGCACCAGCTACTCCATCGGCGGCAAGGAGATGACCCCGGGCCAGCTGCTCGAGCGGCTCGGCTTCTCGAGCGCGCAGCTCTCGACGCCCGTGAAGGACCTCTCGGGCGGTCAGCGCCGGAGGCTCCAGCTCCTGCTCATCCTGCTCAGCGAGCCCAACGTGCTGATCCTCGACGAGCCGACCAACGACCTCGACACCGACATGCTCGCCGCGATCGAGGACCTGCTCG
This sequence comes from Rathayibacter sp. AY1D2, assembly GCF_002932695.1. Lineage (NCBI taxonomy): Bacteria > Bacillati > Actinomycetota > Actinomycetes > Micrococcales > Microbacteriaceae > Rathayibacter > Rathayibacter sp. AY1D2. The sequence goes on from NZ_PSVX01000014.1 coordinate 37,253, forward strand.
ACTCCTGGCCGGGCACCCTCCTCGTCGTCTCGCACGACCGGTACCTGCTCGAGCGCGTCACCGACCAGCAGTACGCCGTGATGGACGGCGCGTTCCGCCACCTGCCCGGCGGCGTCGAGCAGTACCTCGACCTGCGCCGCGCGCTCGAGAAGGGTGCGCCCGCGGCGGCGTCGTCGGGCTCCTCCTCCGCCGCGCCGGCGTCGAGCGGACTCGCGGGGGCCGAGCGCCGCACCGCTGAGAAGGAGGTGTCGGCGATCGACCGGCGCCTGCACAAGCTCACGCAGCTGACGAAGACCGTGCACGAGAAGATGGCGACGCACGACCAGGACGACTACGACGGGATCCTGGCGCTCAACGCCTCGCTCCGCGCCTACGAGGACGAGACGGCCGAGCTCGAGCTGCGCTGGCTGGAGCTCTCGGAGCAGCTCGAGGGCTGACGCCGCTCTCCTCCGCGGCACCGGCAGCTGTCCCGTACCGCGAGGGCGGGCCGCCGTCGCGGGCCCGGGCCGACCGGCTCAGCCGAAGTCGAGGGAGAGCTTCCGGAGGAGCTGCGCCAGCCGCTCCTGCTGGGCGTGGGTGAGCGCGCCGAGCAGCTCCTGCTCCGCATCGACCAGGCGGGTGATCGCCGCGTCGACCCGGGCGAGCCCCGACGGCGTCATCTGCACCAGCACGCCGCGCCCGTCGTTCGGGTCGTCGAGGCGCTCGACCAGGTCGCGCTCGACCAGCCGGTCGATGCGGTTGGTCATGGTGCCGCTGGTGACCATGGTCGCCTGGAGGAGCTGCTTGGGGCTCATCCGGTAGGGCGCGCCCGCGCGCCGCAGGGCCGAGAGCACGTCGAACTCCCACGTCTCGAGCTCCGACCGGCCGAAGGCGCTGCCGCGCGCGCGCTCGAGCTGCTTGGCCAGCCGGCGCATCCGCGAGAAGACCTGGAGCGGCGTGAAATCGAGATCGGGCCGCTCCCGGACCCAGGCGTCGACGATCCCGTCGACCTCGTCATTCGCACTCACCCGTCCATTGTGGCGGCTGGGCGGCTCGGGGGACGCCGGGAGGCGGACGGGCCGGGAGGCGGGGGCCTCCCGGGCCGCCGTCGCCCGCCCGAGCGGCGGCCGCCCGCGCCCGAGGCGGGGCCGGGGGCGCGGGGATGGCAGGATGGACGGCGCGCGATCGCGCGGTCCGCCATGGTGTAACGGCAGCACGGCAGCCTTTGGAGCTGTCCGGTCCAGGTTCGAATCCTGGTGGCGGAGCGGCACCAGGACGGTGCGCTCACGGAGGAGAACGCGAAGAACATGGCAGACAGCACGCTCGCCGTCGTGATCCTGGCGGCAGGCCAGGGCACCCGCATGAAGTCCCGCACCCCGAAGGTCCTGCACCGCCTCGCCGGGAGGCCGCTGCTCGGGCACGTGCTCGACACGGCCGCCTCGCTCGACGCGGCGCACGTCGTCACCGTGGTGCGCCACGAGCGCGACCGGGTCGCCGAGGCCGTCCTCGAGCACACGCCCTCCGCGCTGGTGGTGGACCAGGACGAGACGCCCGGCACCGGCCGCGCGGTCGAGCAGGGCCTCGCGGCGCTCCCGGAGTCCTTCGCCGGCACGGTCGTCGTGCTGAGCGCCGACGTCCCGCTGCTGGACGCGCCGACCCTCCGCCGCCTGCTCGACGAGCACCTCGCCGCGGCGAACGCGCTCACCATGCTCTCCTCCGTCCTCGAGGACCCGACCGGCTTCGGCCGGATCGTCCGCGGCGCCGACGGAGCCTTCGCCTCCATCGTGGAGCAGAAGGACGCCAGCCCCGACGAGCTCGACCTCACCGAGATCAACGCCGGCGTCTACGCCTTCGACGCCGCCGCGCTCCGCTCGGTCATCGGCGCGATCGGCACCGAGAACGCGCAACGGGAGAAGTACCTCACCGACGCCGCCGCCGCGCTCAAGGCCGCCGGTCGCGCGATCGAGGCCGTCCCCGTGCAGGACCGCTGGCTCGTGGCCGGGATCAACGACCGCGCCCAGCTCGCCGACGCGGCGCTCGAGCTCAACGCGCGCATCGTGCGCCGCTGGCAGCTCGAGGGCGTCACGATCCAGGACCCGGCGACCACCTGGATCGACGTGGACGCGGTCCTCGCCCCGGACGTCGAGATCCTCCCGGGCACGCAGATCAAGGGCCCGACCGTCATCGCCACCGGTGCGGTCATCGGCCCGGACACCACGCTCGACTCCTGCGAGGTCGGCGAGGACGCGGTCGTGAAGCGCTCCGACGCGACGCTCGCCGTCATCGGCGCGAAGGCCCAGGTCGGCCCGTTCTCGTTCCTCCGCCCCGGCACCGTGCTCGGCGCCCGCGGCAAGATCGGCACCTACGTCGAGACCAAGAACGCCGTCATCGGCGAGGGATCGAAGGTCCCGCACCTCTCCTACGTCGGCGACGCGGTCATCGGCGAGGAGTCGAACATCGGCGCCGGCTCGATCTTCGCCAACTACGACGGGGTGAGCAAGGCGTCCTCCGTGGTGGGCTCGCACGTGCGTGCGGGGTCACACAACGTCTTCGTCGCCCCCGTTAGAATCGGTGACGGAGCGTACACGGGCGCCGGCACGGTCATCCGCAAGGACATCCCCGCCGGAGCCCTCGGGATCACCGTCGCTCCGCAGCGCAACATGGCCGGGTGGGTGCAGACCCACCGTCCGGGCACCGCGGCGGCCGACGCCGCCGAGGCGGCCCTGGCGTCGGATCCCACCGGATCCGACCAGGCGCCCACCGGAGGAAGCGGAGCACAGTGACCGGCATCACCGCCAGCAACAAGAAGAGCCTGGTCCTCGTCTCGGGGAGGGCGCATCCGGCACTGGCGGAAGCGGTCGCCGCCGAGCTCGGGACCGAGCTCGTCACGACCGAGGGGCGCACCTTCGCCAACGGCGAGCTCTACGTCCGCTACGGCGAGTCGGTCCGCGGAGGCGACGTGTTCGTCCTCCAGTCGCACACGTCCCCGATCAACGAGTGGCTGATGGAGCAGCTGATCATGGTCGACGCGCTCAAGCGCGCCTCCGCCAAGCGGATCACCGTGGTCGCCCCCTTCTACCCCTACGCGCGCCAGGACAAGAAGGGCCGCGGCCGCGAGCCGATCTCGGCCCGCCTCGTCGCCGACCTCTTCAAGGCGGCGGGAGCCGACCGGATCATGTCGGTCGACCTGCACGCGGCGCAGATCCAGGGCTTCTTCGACGGCCCCGTCGACCACCTCTTCGCGATGCCGGTGCTGCTCGAGCACTTCCGCGAGAAGCTCGACCCCTCGACCCTCACCATCGTCTCGCCCGACATGGGCCGCGTCCGCGTCGCCGACATCTGGAGCGACAAGCTCGGCGTCCCGCTGGCGATCATCCACAAGCGCCGCGACCCGAAGGTCGCCAACCAGGTCTCCGTCCACGAGATCGTCGGCGAGGTGAAGGGCCGCGTCTGCCTCCTCGTCGACGACCTCATCGACACCGGGCGCACCATCGCGAAGGCGGCCGAGGCGCTGAAGAAGGCGGGCGCGATTGGCGTGGTCGTCGCGGCCACCCACGCCGTCTTCTCGGACCCGGCGGTCGAGCTCCTGAGCTCGGAATTCATCGACTCGGTCGTCGTCACCGACACCCTGCCGCTGCCGCCGGAGAAGACCTGGGACCGCCTGACGATCCTGCCCATCGCTCCGCTGCTGGCCCGCGCCATCCACGAGGTCTTCGACGACGGCTCCGTGACGTCGATGTTCGACGGCGACGCGTAGGACCCCGCGCCCCGGGTGCGCCCTGCACGGCGCACCCGGGTCCCGCCCCGGCTCCACCGCCTAGGGTGAGGCCGTGCCCCAGCGTTCGGATGCGACCCTCGCCCTGGCGGCGGTCTTCCTGGTCTGGTCGCCGGCCGCCGCCGCGGCGGGCTGGTGGCTGCTCCTCGGGCTCGCCGTCGCGGCGGCCGCCGCGGCCCTGGGCGCCGTCGCCGACGCCGGGCGCACCGTCCACGACGGCCCCTCCTCCGAGTGGCTCGGGATCGTCGGGCGCGCCTTCGCCTCGGCCGCGCTGGCCCTGACCGCGGCCCAGTCGGTCCTCGGGGGAGCGGCCCGGCCCCTGGCCGTCCTGCTGCTCGTGGCCGTCGCGCTCTTCGGCCTGCACGGCGGGCGCCTCCCCGCTCGCCCGGTCCTGCTCCTCGTCGGCGCGGTCGTCGTCCTGCTGGCCGCCGCCGCCGTGATCCTGCTGGCGTCCCCTCCGGACCCCGCGCCGCTCGACCCGCTGCGCGACGGAGGGCCGCTGGGAGCCGGCACCGCCGCGGCGCTGCTCCTGATCCTCCTGCCGACCTCCCGCTCCGGCGCGGTGACGGCTCTCCGCCCCGCCCTGCTGCGCATCGGGATCGCCACGGCGGCCGCCGCCGCGCTCGGCACCGGTCTGCTCCTGGCGGCCGGTCCCGAGGTCCTCGCGTCCTCGGAGACCTCCCTGAGCGCTGTCACCCGGGGCACGCCCGCGTCCGGGCTCGTCGGGGCCGCCGCGGTGATCGCGGTCCTGCTCGCGCTCCTCGACCTCGGGAGGAGGGATGCGCGCGCCCTCGTCCGTCTCGCCGACGCAGGGGAGATGCCGGCGGTGCTCGCCGCCAGGAACCGCAGGACCGGCGTGCCCGCGGCGGCCCAGCTGGTCCTCTGCCTGGTCGCCGTGCTCGCGGTCGTGATCCTCGACGCCGACGCGCTGCTCGCCTTCGCCATGGCCGCCCTGCTGGTGGCGACCATCGTGCGGCGCCTCGACCACGGAGCTGCCGGGGCGAGCGGCCCGGCCCTCGCGTCGGCCGCGGTCTCGCTGCTGCTCCTGCTCGCCCTCCCGGCTGCCACGGCGGCCGCCGCAGCGGTGCTCCTGGCGGCGCTCCTGATCGCGCGGGCGTTCCGGAGCTGAGGGGTCAGCCGGCCCGGGCGTCGAGCGCGTGCTCGGGGAGCCGGACGCCACCGCCCGGCTCCGCTGACGACGGGGGAGCTCCCTCCCCAACGCGGAAGGCGCCCCCGCCCGAGGATCCGAGGATCCTGCAGGCGGGGGCGCCTTCCCGTGCGACGCGGGTCAGTGCGTGGAGGGGTCCTGCTCGACCTCGGTGCGGTCGCCCGACCACAGCGTGTGGAAGGTGCCCTCCTTGTCGACGCGCTTGTAGGTGTGCGCTCCGAAGAAATCGCGCTGGCCCTGCACGAGAGCGGCCGGGAGGCGCTTGGAGGCGAGCGAGTCGTAGTACGACAGCGCGGCGCCGAAGCCGGGGATCGGCACGCCCGAGAGCGCGGCGGTCGAGACGATGCGGCGCCAGGCGGCCTCGCCGTTGGCGACGGCCTCGGCGAAGTACGGGTCCTCGAGGAGGGTCGTGATGCCGGCGTTCTCGTCGTAGGCGTCGACGATGCGGTTGAGGAACTGGGCGCGGATGATGCAGCCCGCGCGCCAGATCTTGGCGACCGCTCCCTTGTCGATCTCCCAGCCGTACTTCTCGGCTCCGGCGATGATCGCGTCGAAGCCCTGCGAGTAGGCGACGACCTTGGAGGCGTAGAGCGCGGCGCGCACGTCGTCCTCGAAGCCCTCGTACTTCTCGACCGGGGTCGGGCGCGAGGTGACGCGGGCCTGCACGGCCTCGCGCTGCTCGGGGTGGGAGGACACGGCACGGGCGAAGACGGCCTCGGCGATGCCGCCGACGGGGACGCCGAGGTCGAGCGCGTTCTGCACGGTCCAGACGCCGGTGCCCTTCGAGCCGGCCTGGTCGAGGACGACGTCGATGAAGGGGTTGCCGGTGTCGGCGTCGACCTGGCGGAGCACCTCGGCGGTGATCTCGATGAGGTACGACTCGAGGTCGCCCTTGTTCCAGGCGTCGAAGACCTCGGCGATGGCGGCGGGCTCGTGTCCCCCGACGGTGCGGAGCAGGTCGTACGCCTCGGCGATGAGCTGCATGTCGGCGTACTCGATGCCGTTGTGGATCATCTTGACGAAGTGGCCGGCGCCGTCGGTGCCGATGTGGGTGACGCAGGGCTCGCCCTCGGCGACCGCGGCGATCGACGAGAGGATCGGGCCGAGCGTCCTGTAGGACTCGACCGAGCCGCCGGGCATGATCGACGGGCCCTTGAGCGCGCCCTCCTCGCCGCCGGAGATGCCGGTGCCGACGAAGTGGATGCCGGTCTCGCGGACGGCCCTCTCGCGGCGGATGGTGTCGGTGAAGAGCGCGTTGCCGCCGTCGACGATGATGTCGCCGGGCTCGAAGACCTTCGTCAGCTGCTCGATCACGGCGTCGGTGCCGCGGCCGGCCTGGACCATGATGATCGCGGTGCGCGGGGTGGCGAGCGAGGCGGCGAAGTCCTCGATGGTCTCGGACGCGACGAAGCCCGCCTCCGGGTGCTCCGTGATGAGGGTCTCGGTGCGGCCGTAGGAGCGGTTGAACACCGCGACCGTGTTGCCCTCGCGGCTGGCGAGGTTGCGGGCGAGGTTCGAGCCCATCACCGCCAGACCGACGACTCCGATGTTGGCTGTGGCGGTGGGCTTGTCAGACACGGTTCTCCTCGACGTTCGCGTTCAGGGGCGAGCCCAGGCTAGCCCCGGGTCGCTCCGGGGAGCCCGGGTCCGAGCCGTCTCCCGGCTGCACATCGGTCGTGCGGCGCGCGCACGGTCTTGCGCGCGCCGCGACGACCGCGACCGGAGCCGGTCAGGCGCCGTGGCCGAGGGGGACGCGCTCCGACGGGATCGGCGGCGGCGGGGGAGTGCCGTCGCCGAACGGGCGGCCGCCGAGCTCCTCGCGGCGCGAGGGGACGAGCCAGCCGGAGAGGTCCGGGCCCTTGGGGACGACGCCGGTCGGATTGATGTCCCGCTGCACCTCGTAGTAGTGCGACTTGATGTGGGTGAAGTCGATCGTGTCGCCGAACCCCGGAGTGGCGAAGAGGTCGCGGGCGTAGCCCCAGAGCGCGGGCATCGCCGACAGCAGGTTCCGGTTGGCCTTGAAGTGGCTGTAGTAGACGGCGTCGAAGCGGGCGAGCGTCGTGAAGAGCCGCACGTCCGCCTCGGTGATGGTGTCGCCGACCAGGTAGCGGCGGGTGCTCAGCCGCTCCTCCAGCCAGTCCAGCCGCGCCCAGAGGCGGTCGTAGGCCCGGTCGTAGGAGCGCTGCGAGCCGGCGAAGCCGCACTTGTAGACGCCGTTGTTCACGTCGTGGAAGACCAGCTCGGCGATCTCGTCGATCTCCTCGCGGTGCTCCTCGGGGTAGAGGTCGGGGGCGCCGTCGCGGTGGAACGCGGTCCACTCGGTGGAGAAGTCGAGCGTCATCACCGGGTAGTCGTTGGTGACGACCTGGCCGCTCGGGATGTCCACGAGGGCCGGGACGGTGATCCCGCGCGGGTAGTCGGGGAAGCGGGCGAAGAACGCGTCCTGGAGGCGGGGGATGCCCAGCACCGGGTCGACCCCGCCCGGATCGAGGTCGAAGGTCCAGCTGCGCTTGTCGTGGGTGGGCCCGCAGATGCCCATCGAGAGGGCGTCCTCGAGCCCGAGCAGGCGCCGCACGATCACGGCGCGGTTCGCCCACGGGCAGGCGCGGGAGACGACGAGGCGGTAGCGCCCGGCCTCCACCGGGTACCCGTCGCGGCCGTCGGCGGTGATCCGCGTCGGGATGTAGTTCGTGTCGCGGTGGAAGCCGTTCTTCTCGACGTAGGAGCCGAAGTCGTCGCTCGTCATACCCGCACGGTAGGCGGTCCGCCTGGACGTCCGGCTCCGAGTCCGGCGGCGCGACCGCCTGCTGGCGGGCGGCCGCGATGCCGGGTAGGATCGGCAGCTGAACTTCGGCGAGGGATGCACGTGCATCCGTGATCGACGCGGTGGAAGCAGGCGAGGCCCCCACGGGGCGCCACGGACTTCTCCTCACGCTGACATGCGTTCGAGTCGACAAACCGTCCGTGGCCGCAGGCCACGACCCGATCCGGTGGCGTGCGCGCCGCCCAAGGAGAACATCATGGCTGAACTGACCAACAAGGTCGTCGTCGAGGTCCGCACCTCGTTCGGCAAGGGCGCCGCCCGCAAGATCCGCGCGCAGGACAAGATCCCCGCGGTCCTCTACGGCCACGGCACCGAGCCCCAGCACCTCACCCTCCCGGGCCACCAGGTGCTCCTGCTCACCCGCAAGGCGAACGCGATCCTCGAGCTCGACATCGAGGGCGCCGCGCAGACCACCCTGGTGAAGGACATCCAGCGCGACCCGGTGCGCCAGATCATCGAGCACATCGACCTCGTCGTCATCAACAAGGGCGAGAAGGTCGAGGTGGACATCCCCGTGCACGTCGAGGGCGACGCCGCTCCCGGCACCCTCGTCTCGATCGAGTCGAACACCCTCTCGCTCGAGGTCGACGCCACGCGCATCCCGCAGAACATCGTCGTCTCCGTCGAGGGCCTCGAGGCCGGCACGCAGATCACCGCCGCCGACGTCACGCTCCCCGAGGGCGCCACGCTGGTCACCGACGCCGAGGTGCTCATCGTCAACGTCACCGCCGAGGTCGAGCAGGACCTGGGCGAGGACGACGAGACCCCGGCCTCGGGCGACGTCGTCGCCGAGACCGCGGAGTAGTCCGCACCATCCCGGGAACGGGCCCGCTCGCAGCCGCGGCGGGCCCGTTCCGCGTCCGGCGGGGGAGCCCCTCCGCCGTCCCCGAGAAAGAGGAACGACATGGGTGACACCTGGCTGGTCGTCGGACTGGGCAACCCGGGCGCGCAGTACGCGCGCAACCGGCACAACGTCGGCCAGATGGTGCTCGACGAGCTCGCGACGCGGATCGGCGGCTCGTTCCGCCGGCACAACCGCGCCAACGCCGTGGTCGCCGAGGGCTTCCTCCGCCCGGGCGGACCGAAGCTCGTGCTGGGCAAGCCCAACAGCTTCATGAACCTCTCCGGCGGGCCGACGGCGCAGCTGCTCGACTTCTACTCGGTCGACCCGGCGCACCTGATCGTCGTGCACGACGAGCTCGACATCCCCTTCGACACCCTGCGCCTCAAGCAGGGCGGCGGTCACGGAGGGCACAACGGCATCCGCGACATCCTCGCGGCGACCGGAGGAGCCGAGTTCCTGCGCGTGCGGGTCGGCATCGGCCGCCCGCCGGGCCGCCAGCAGGCCGCCGACTTCGTGCTGAAGGACTTCGCCGGCCCGGAGCGCGAGGCGCTCCCGATCCTGGTCTCGGACGCCGCCGACGCCGTCGAGCTCATCGCCGACTCCGGCCTCTCCGCCGCCCAGCTGAAGTTCCACACCAGCGCCTGACCCGCCCTCCACCGAGGGACCCCGGACGGCGAGGGAGACCGCAGCCCCGGGCTCCCTCGACGGTTCGGGGTTCCCTCGGCGGTCGGCCCGCGGGGCGGCCGTAAACTGGACCCGTGCCCCTCAACGAGATCATCTCGGCGCTGTCGCGCGCCTCCACGTTCGACGATGCTCTCGCGTACGCGGTGCGGGACGCCGACTTCTCGGTGGCCGACGGCCTCCGGGTCCCCCTGCTCGCGGGCCTGATCGAGAGGCGCGCGGAGGCGGGACGCCCGCAGGCGGCGCTGGTGGTCACGGCCACGGGCCGCGACTCCGAGAACGTGCGCGCCTCCCTCGGCTGCATGCTGCCGGACGCGGACGTCGTCGAGTTCCCCGCGTGGGAGACGCTGCCGCACGAGCGCCTCAGCCCGAGCGCCGAGATCGTGGGGCGGCGCATGGACGCGCTGCGGCGGATGAAGCAGTGGTCCGGCGAGCGGCCCCTCGTGGTGGTCGCCTCCGTGCGCGCGGCGCTGCAGCCGGTCGCCGACAACCTCGCCGACATCGAGCCGATCCGACTCGTGAAGGGCGCCCGCGGCTACGACCTCGGCCGCATCTCGGCCGAGCTGGTCGACCTGGCCTACGCCCGGGTCGACATGGTCACGCGCCGCGGCGAGTTCGCCGTGCGCGGCGGCATCCTCGACGTCTTCCCCGCGGTGGCCGAGCATCCGAGCCGAGTGGACTTCTTCGGCGACGAGGTCGACTCCGTCCGCGGCTTCTCCGTGGCCGATCAGCGCTCGCTTCCGGGCGAGGCCGACTCGGTGGTCCTCCCGCCGAGCCGCGAGCTGCTGCTGGTGCCCGCGGTGAGGCAGCGGGCCCGCGAGATGCTGCACGAGTTCCCGAGCCTGTCGGCGATGCTCGCGAAGATCGCCGAGGGCATCCCGGTCGAGGGCATGGAGTCGCTCGCCCCCGCGCTGCTGGAGCGGCTGGTCCCGATCTCGCACTACCTCCCCGAGGGGGCGGCCGTCGCTGTCCTCGCCCCCGAGCGCGTGGCGACGCGGGCGATCAGCCTCGCCGAGACGAACCGCGAGTTCCTGCAGGCGGCCTGGAGCGCGGCGACCGCCGGCGCCGAGGCCCCCATCGACCTCGCCTCGGGCGAGTTCATCTCGCTCGGCGCGCTCCGCGACTCCGTGAAGCTCAGCGCCCCGGGCGCCGACGCTCCCGACCACCCCTGGTGGACGATGAGCACGTTCCGCCAGGGCCCCGCCGCGGGCGAGGCCGAGGTGCTGCCGGAGGAGCTCGGGATCGACGAGATCCTCGCCGTCCGCGTCGAGGGCGAGCCGGTCCCCGGCTTCGGAGCGAGCGTCGAGGGCGCCCTCGCCCACGTCCGCGCGCGCCTGGCCGACGGCTGGACCGTGGTCCTGACCGCGCCCGGCACCGGCACGGTCGAGCGCACCGACCAGGTCCTCGCCGAGCACGAGGTCGCCGCCCGCATCGTCGCCGACCTCCCCGCAGGGCTCGAGACGGGTCTGGCCTACGTGGTCCAGGCCTCCGTCGATCACGGCTTCGAGGTGGAGGAGGCGAAGCTCGCCCTGGTCACCGACACGGAGTTCTACGGCCGCACCGTCGGCTACGACTCCCGCGCGGTGAAGAAGCTCGCGTCGCGCCGCAAGAACGTCGTCGACCCGCTGCAGCTCACCCCCGGCGACTTCGTGGTGCACGCCACCCACGGCATCGGCCGGTTCGTGGAGCTCTCTCAGCGCGAGGTCTCCAGCGGGGGCCGCAACGCGATCAAGACGCGCCGCGAGTACCTGGTGCTCGAGTACGCCCCCAGCAAGCGCGGCTTCCCCGGCGACAAGCTGCTCGTCCCCACGGACCAGCTCGACCTGCTCTCCCGCTACGTCGGCGGCGAGGCTCCGGCGCTGAGCAAGATGGGCGGGAGCGACTGGGCGCAGGCCAAGAGCAAGGCCCGCCGCGCGGTCCGCGACATCGCGGTCGAGCTCGTGAAGCTCTACTCCGCCCGGATGGCCTCCCGCGGGCACGCGTTCCCGCCGGACACCCCCTGGCAGCGCGAGCTGGAGGAGGCGTTCCCGTTCGCCGAGACCCCCGACCAGCTCACCGTCATCGACGAGGTCAAGGCCGACATGGAGCGGCCGATCCCGATGGACCGCCTGCTCTCGGGCGACGTCGGCTTCGGCAAGACCGAGGTCGCCGTGCGCGCCGCGTTCAAGGCGATCCAGGACGGGAAGCAGGTCGCGATGCTCGTGCCGACCACGCTGCTCGTCCGCCAGCACCTCGAGACGTTCCAGGAGCGCTTCGCCGGCTTCCCCGTCCACCTGCGGGCGCTCAGCCGGTTCCAGAGCGCGAAGGAGTCGAAGGAGACGATCGAGGGCCTGGCCGACGGCACCGTCGACATGGTCATCGCGACCCACCGGCTCCTCAGCGACAACATCGTCTTCAAGGACCTCGGCCTGCTCGTGATCGACGAGGAGCAGCGCTTCGGCGTCGAGCACAAGGACAAGCTCAAGGCGCTGAAGAAGAACGTCGACATCCTCTCGATGAGCGCCACGCCCATCCCGCGGACGCTCGAGATGGCGGTGACCGGCATCCGCGAGATGTCGACCCTCGCGACCCCGCCGGAGGAGCGCCACCCGATCCTCACCTTCGTCGGCCCCTACTCCGAGAAGCAGGTGTCGGCCGCGATCCGCCGGGAGCTCCTGCGCGAGGGCCAGGTGTTCTTCGTGCACAACCGCGTCTCGACGATCAACCGCGTCGCCTCGCAGCTCGCCGAGCTGGTTCCCGAGGCGCGGATCGCGGTCGCGCACGGCAAGCTCAGCGAGTCGCAGCTCGAGCGGATCATCGTCGACTTCTGGGAGCGCAAGTTCGACGTCCTGGTGTCGACGACGATCGTCGAGACCGGCCTCGACATCCCGAACGCCAACACGCTGATCGTCGACCGCGCCGACAAGTACGGTCTCTCGCAGCTGCACCAGCTGCGCGGGCGGGTCGGCCGCGGCCGCGAGCGCGCCTACGCCTACCTCCTCTACGACGAGACGAAGCCGCTGAGCGAGACCGCGCACGACCGGCTGCAGACCCTGGCCGCCAACTCGGACCTCGGCGGCGGCATGCAGATCGCGCTGAAGGACCTCGAGATCCGCGGTGCGGGCAACCTCCTCGGCGGCGAGCAGTCCGGGCACATCCAGGGCGTGGGATTCGACCTCTACCTGCGGATGATCGGCGAGGCCGTCGACACCTTCCGCGGCGAGGTCGCCGAGGGGCAGACGGAGCTGCGGCTCGAGCTGCCCGTCGACGCGCGCATCCCGGAGGAGTACGTCGACAGCGAGCGGCTGCGCCTGGAGGCGTACCAGAAGCTGTCGGCCGCGTCGTCGCCGACGGCGAAGGAGGGGAGCATCGACCTCGTGGTCGAGGAGCTGACCGACCGCTACGGCGAGCTGCCCGAGGCGGTCGAGAACCTCATCCTGGTGTCGCGGCTGCGGATGCGCGCACAGAAGGCGGGCCTGAGCGACGTGGTCGCGATGGGCTCGAACGTCCGCGTGGCTCCCGCTCATCTGCCCGACTCGATCCAGGTGCGCCTGCGCCGGATGTACCCGACCGCGAAGTACCTGCAGCAGGCCGACGCGGTCGTCGTGCCGATGCCCGTGCTCGACGGCGTCCCGCTCGGCGACCGGGCGCTCATCCAGTGGGTGGCGTCGCTCCTGGACGCGCTGTTCCCGGAGCCGGTCACCGTCTGAGGTCCTCGGGGCGGCGCTCCCCGGTGGCGCGCCGCCCTGCTCCGGAGGCCGTCACCGCTGCGGGAGGGCCCGCTGGCAGGATGGAGGGCATGCCGCTCCTCGCCGCCCGACGTCCCCGAGAGCCGGAGCCGCTCGCCGGCCCGCTGGTAGCCGTCCGCGGGGTCGCGGTGCGCGCCTCGGGGGTCGAGCTGCTCGCCCCGTGCTCGCTCGAGGTGGAGGCGGGGGAGCGCGTCGCGGTGACGGGCCGCAACGGCACCGGCAAGACCACGCTCCTGCGGGTGATCGCCGGCCTCACCGCTCCGAGCGAGGGAGTCGTGGCGGTGGCCGGGCGCGCCCCGGAGGAGCGCTCCGCCGCCCACCGCCGCGCCGTCGCCGCCCTGATCGGCACTCCGCCCTTCGAGCGGGACCTGACCCTCGAGGAGCACCTCGCGATGGTCGCCGTCTCGTGGGGCGAGCCGGTCGCCGACGCCCGCCGCGAGGCCGCAGCTGGTCTCGACGCGCTCGCGCTCGCTCCGCTCGCCCGCCGCTTCCCGCACGAGCTCTCCTCCGGGCAGACGCAGCTGTTCTCCCTCGCGCTCGTGCTGGCCCGTCCTTCCGCGGTGCTGCTGCTCGACGAGCCGGAGCAGCGGCTCGACGTCGAGCGGGTGCCGCTGGTCGCGGAGGTCCTGCGGCGCGCAGCCGCGTCCCGGGCGCTCGTCGTCGCGACCCACAGCCCTGTGCTGATCGAGGGTCTGGGCGCGCGGGTCGTCGAGCTGGAGCGGGCGTGACGCGCGCGGAGGGGGCCCGCGTCGCCGAGGTGCGGGCTCTGCATCGGCACCGCGCCGCGGCTCCGCCGAGTCCGCGCGCCTACGTGGGCTACCTCGCCGCGATGACCGTCCTCGTCGTCGTCCTCCCTCTCGCCCGGGCCCTCGCGCTCCTCGCCGCCGAGGCGGGAGCCGCGCCGGAGCCGCTGATCGCCCTCGCCGCGGGTCTCGCCCTGCCCGCCGCCGTACTCCTGGGCCGGGTGCGCGGACCCGCGGTGGGCGAGCCGCACACCACGGCCGTGCTGCTCGCGACCGATCTGGGCCGCTGGTCGGTGCTCCGCCGACCCGTGGTCCGGGCGTCGGCCGGTCTCGTGGCGGGCTGCTCCGCCGGCGCGTCGCTCCTCGCCCTCGCCGCCTCCGCGCCGCTCCTCGCGGCCGTCGCCGGCGGTGCCGCGTTCGCCGGCCTCCTCGCCGTCGCCTGGCTCGCCGGTCAGTGCCTGCCCTCGCGCCTCCCCGCGCTCGCGGCGGGCCTCCTCGCCTCCCTCGCGGTCCTCGGGGCCCTCCTGCCCGGTGCGCCCACGCCGGGCGGCCTCCTCGCCTCAGCCGTGAGCGGAGCGGAGGAGGTGCGCGCCGCGACCGTGCTGCTCGCGTCGGCCGCGGTCCTCCTGGCCGCGGCGCCCCGGCTGCTCGACGCCGCGCGCGGACCTCGGCTCCTCGCCCAGGCCCGGCAGTGGTCGGCGACCGCCCGGCTCGGAGCGACGGGCGATCTCGCCGAGTCGCTCGACGGGTACCGCGCCCTCCCGGCGATCGGGCGGGGGCTCCGAGCGGTCCGCCTCTCCCCGTTCGCCCTCGCGGTGCCGGTGCGCGACGCGATCGGCGCGCTGCGCACTCCCGGACGCTCGGCGGTCGCGGTCCTCGCCCTGGCCGCCGCCGGCGCCGCCGCCGTGCTCGCCGCGGTCGTGCCGTCCTCCCTCCTCGCGCTCCCGGCCGCCGCGGCGGGCGTGCTCGCCTACCTCGGCGCCGGCGTCTGGAGCGACGGCTTCCGCCACGCCGCCGCGACAGCGGGACAGCCGGCGCTCCTCGCCCCCGGTCCGTTCGAGCTGCTCCTCCTGCACGCCGTCCTCCCGCTGGTGCTCGCGGTCGGAGTCGCGGTGCTCGGCGCCCTCGCCGCCTCGCTGCTGCTCCCGGGCGCGGCGGTGCCGGTGGCCGCCGCGACCGCCGTCGCCGGAGTCGCCGCGCGGGCGATGGACGCGACCCGGGGTCCGCTGCCGCCGCAGCTGCTCAGCCCGGTGCCGCTCCCGATCGGGGACGGCGCGGGAGTCGCGGTGGTCCTCTGGAACCTGGCGGGTGCACTCGTCAGCGCCTCGACCGCGGTGTCCGTCGCGGCGTCGCCCGGGCTCCTCGCCGCGGTGCCGCTCGTCGCCGGCGGCTGCCTCCTCGTCGCGCGGCGGCGTCTCGCGCGGGCCTGAGGCTTCCGGGCGCCCGCGCCGCCCGGATGTCCGCGGAGGCGGCCGGACCGGATGCGAGGATGGCGGGGTGACCGCGCATCCCCGGCTCGACGAGCTCATCCGCACCGTCCACGTCCTCCGCGCCCCGGGCGGCTGCCCGTGGGACGCCGAGCAGACCCACGAGTCGCTCGTGCGCTACCTGATCGAGGAGTCGCACGAGCTCGTCGACGCCATCGAGGCGGGGGACCGGGCCGACCTGATCGAGGAGCTCGGCGACGTCCTCTACCAGGTGCTCTTCCACGCCGACCTGGCGGCCGAGAGCGCCGAGCCCTTCACCATCGAGGACGTCGCGGCGCACATGAACGCCAAGATGATCGGCCGCCACCCGCACGTCTTCGGCGACGCCACGGCCGAGACGGCCGACGACGTCATCGCGGTGTGGGACGAGCTCAAGCGCACCGAGAAGCCGCACCGCACCAGCGTGCTCGACGGGATCCCGCAGGGCATGCCCGCTCTCGCGCTCGCCGACAAGGTGATCGGCAAGGCGACCTCGCTGGGCGTCGTGGACGCCGGCCAGGGCCCTCTGCCCATCGAGTCGGAGGAGGACCTCGGCCCGCTCCTGCTGGCCATCGTCGCCTCCGCCCGCGCCCAGGGGCTCGACGCCGAGCGTGCGCTCCGCACGGCGACGCGCGACCTGCAGGACGAGATCCGCGCGGTGGAGCAGGAGCGGCGCGCGGACTGAGGCGTCCGCCGGCCCGCCCCGGCCGATCTGGGAGAATCGCCGTCATGGCCTCCCCGATCACCCCGCCCCGCGGCATGCGCGACTTCCTCCCCGCCGACAAGGCGAAGCGCGAGCACGCGCTCGGCGTCATCCGCCGCGTGTACGCCTCCCACGGGTTCGACGAGATCGAGACGCCCGTGGTCGAGGACTTCGACCGCCTCCACTCCGGGCTCGGCGGCGACAACGAGAAGCTCGCCTTCAGCGTCCTGCGCCGCGGGCTCACCCGCGACGACCTGGCGGCGGTCGACGACGCGTCCGCCCTCGCCGACCTCGGCCTGCGCTTCGACCTCACGGTGCCGCTCGCCCGCTTCTACGCCTCGCACCGCGCCGAGCTGCCGGCCGTCTTCCGCTCGGTGCAGATCGCGCCGGTGTGGCGCGCCGAGCGCCCGCAGAAGGGGCGGTACCGCCAGTTCGTGCAGTGCGACATCGACATCATCGGCGAGCCCGGGCAGCTGGCCGAGGTCGAGCTCATCACGGCGACCGCGGCGGCGCTCGACGCCCTGGGCCTCGAGGACTGCACCATCCGGATCAACGACCGCCGCATCCTCACCGGAATCCTCGAGCACTGCGGCTTCGCCCCCGAGCGCTTCGGCCCGGCGCTGATCTCGATCGACAAGCTCGACAAGATCGGCGCCACCGGTGTCGTCGCCGAGCTCGAGGCCGACGGGCCGGACGCGGCCGCGGTCCTCGGGGGCTACCTCGCGCGGATCGAGCAGGCGGTCGCCGCCGGGGGAGTGGCGCTCGAGCAGTCCGCGATCCTCGACGTGCTGCCCGAGGGCATCGACCCGGAGGCGGTGCTCGCGCTCGAGACCCTGGCCCGGTCGCTGCGCTCGCTGCCCGCCGGCGTCTCGCTCCGCTTCGACCCGACGCTCGTGCGGGGCATGGGCTACTACACCGGCACGATCTTCGAGATCGCGCACCCGTCTTCGGGCTCCTCGGTCGGCGGAGGCGGGCGGTACGACGGGATGATCGGCCGCTTCCTCGGTCAGGACGTGCCGGCCTGCGGCTTCTCGATCGGCTTCGAGCGGATCGTCGAGCTGATCGGCGGTGCCGTCGTCGAGCGTCCCGACGCCGTCGTCCTCGTCCACGAGCGGGACGCGGCGCCCGAGCTGCTGCTTGCGCTCAAGCAGGAGCTGATCGCCCGGGGCTCGCGCGTGCGCCTCGAGCGCCGGGCGAAGAACCTCACCCCGCTCCTGGACCGCGCGGCCGCCGCGGGCTTCACCCGCTTCGCGCTCGTCCCGCGGGACGCCGCCTCCGCCGCCGACCTCTCCTTCAAGGACCTCGGCTGAGCGGCGCCGGCTGTTCCGGATGAGCGTCGCCGGCTGCCGGCGCTGAGCCGCGCCCGTGGGAGGGGCCGGGGCCGTCCTGTGAGGCCTGAACAGGGTCTCAGCCGATCCGTCAGGGGATCATGTCGATCTGGTCGGATCCTTGTCGGATCCGTGAGAGCCTTAATACCCGCGAAATCTGCGGACACACCCGAGAAATCTCCCCCGGATAGCGTCGAGGCACCCGATCGGCGCGGCTTGGCGCGCCCGCACGGGCACCCCGTCGCGACCCCGCGCACCGCACCGCAGCAGCCCTGACGATCCCCACCCGAGGAGTCCCCTTGACCCTGTCGCCCCTCCGCTCCCTCCCGGCCTTCGACCGCCGCAGCCTCCTCCGCCTGGCGGGTGTCGCCGGCCTCGCGATCGGCGGCGCCTCCGTCCTCGCCTCCTGCGCCTCCGACTCCTCCGGCGCGTCCGCCGCGGACGGCGGCGACCTCGGCACCCTCAAGGTCCAGCTCTCCTGGATCAAGAACGAGGAGTTCGCGGGCGAGTTCTTCGCCGACTCGAAGGGCTACTTCACCGAGGCCGGCCTGGCGGGAGTGACGCTCACCCCCGGCCCCTCGACGGGCGTGGCCGAGCTCCTCTCGGGCAGCGCGGACGTCGCGCTCAGCGACGCCGTCTCGATCGGCACCGCGATCGCCCAGCAGGAGGCCCCGCTCAAGATCATCGGCGCGACCTACCAGAAGAACCCCTTCACGGTCCTCTCGATCAAGACCGCCGGCAACATCGCCACTCCGGCCGACCTCGCCGGGAAGAAGATCGGCGTCCAGGCCTCGAACACCTCCCTGTTCCAGGCGCTGCTCGCCGCGAACGGCCTCTCCGAGTCCGACCTCACGGTCGTCCCCGTCGAGTACGACCCCTCCGTCCTCGTCAACGGCACCGTCGACGGCTTCATCGCCTACCTGACGAACGAGGCCATCACGGTCGCGGCCGAGGGCTACGAGGTCGTCAACCTGCCCTTCGCCGACAACGGCCTCCCCTTCGTCGCCGAGACCTTCTCGGTGTCGGAGCAGGCGATCGCCGAGAAGCGCGACGCTCTGAAGGCGTTCCTCGTCGCCGAGATCAAGGGCTGGACCGACGCCGTCAACGACCCGGAGGCGGGCGCGATGCTCGCCGTCGAGAACTACGGCAAGGACCTCGGCCTCAACGAGGAGTCCTCCAAGAAGGGCGCCACCATCCAGGCCGAGGAGCTGGTCGTCTCGGACGAGACGGTCTCGAACGGCCTCTTCACCATCTCCGAGACGCTGCAGTCCGAGACCATCGCGTCCCTCGCGGGCGCCGGGATCGACGTCACGGCCGAGGACCTCTTCGATCTGACCCTCCTCGACGAGGTCTACGAGGAGAACCCCGAGCTGATGAAGTACGCGGCCTGATCCTGATCCACGAAGGGCACCACTCGTGACCGACACGACCGACGCCGGCACCCTGCGCGACCAGGGTGCCGGCGGCACCGGCATCCAGATCCACGGCCTGTCGAAGACGTTCCGGATGGGCTCGCGCAGCGTCGCGGCGCTGCAGGACACCGACCTCCACACCGACCAGGGCAGCTTCCTCGCCCTGCTCGGCCCGTCGGGGTGCGGCAAGTCGACCATCCTGCGCATCCTCGCGGGACTGGAGGAGCCGACGTCCGGCTCCATCCGGGTCGACGGCCGCACTCCCCAGGAGTTGCGCCGTGACAACAAGCTCGGCATCGCCTTCCAGGACCACGCGCTCCTGCCGTGGCGCAGCGTCATGGCGAACATCCGCCTGCCGTTCGAGATCGCGGGCAAGAGCGTCGACCAGTCCTACATCGACGAGCTGATCGACCTCGTCGGTCTCCGCGGCTTCGAGAAGGCCAAGCCGGCCCAGCTCTCGGGCGGCATGCGCCAGCGCGTGTCGATCGCCCGGTGCCTGATCCTCAAGCCCGAGGTCCTGCTGCTCGACGAGCCGTTCGGCGCCCTCGACGACATGACGCGGCAGAAGCTCAACCTCGAGCTGCTGCGGATCTGGACCGAGAAGCCCGCCACGACGCTCCTCGTCACGCACGGCATCTCGGAGGCGATCTTCCTCTCGGACCGCGTCGCGGTCATGAGCCCGCGCCCGGGACGGGTGAAGGAGATCATCGACATCGACCTCCCCCGCCCGCGCACCCCCGAGATGCAGCGCACCCCCGAGTTCCACGCCTACGTCGACCAGGCCTCCGAGCTGCTGTTCGGCGACGGCGGCGCGGCCGCGGACGACCGCGTCTAGGAGGCACCGTGGCCACCACGCTCCCCGCGGCCCCGCGCCGCGCCCTGTCCCTGCCTCCGTGGCTCACCGGGCTGATCGGCGTCGCCGCGATCGTCGCCGTCTGGTGGATCGTGGCGCTCGTCACCGCGCCCACCGGCGCCGCGACCTACGCGCCCGTCCCCACTCCCGTGCAGGTCGTGCAGACCGCGATGGAGGACGGCGCCGGCTTCTACTGGCGCAACTTCTCCGTCACGATCGGCGAGGCGGCCGTCGGCTACTTCTGGGGCAACCTCCTCGCGCTGGTGCTCTCGGCGCTCGTGCTGGTCCTGCCCTGGCTGGAGGGGGTCGTCTCGCAGCTCGCGGTCATCACCTACTGCGTGCCGATCGTCGCCATCGGAGCGATCGTGCTGCTGATCCTCGGTGGTGCGGACGCTCCCGGGAAGGCGAGCGCGACGGCGATCTTCCTGGCCGGCCTCTCGGTGTTCTTCACCACGGTCGTCGGCAGCCTCCTCGGGCTGAAGGCGGCCGACAAGGCGGCGCTCGACGTCGTCACGGTCTACGGGGGCTCGCGCTTCACCCAGCTGCGCAAGGTCCGCCTGATCGCGGCGCTGCCCAACATCCTGTCGGCGCTGCAGATCGCGGTGCCCGCGGCCTTCCTCGGCGCGATCCTCGGCGAGTACTTCGGCAAGATCGAGACGGGCGTGGGCCCGATCCTGGTCGCGGCGCAGGTCTCGCTGAACTCGCCCCGCGTCTGGGCGCTCTTCCTCCTCTGCGCGGGCGTCGCGCTCCTCGGCTACGGCATCGTCGGACTGATCGGGCGCCTCATCGCGCCCTGGTCCTCCGGAAAGCGGGCATGACCATGACGACCACCGTCCCCGACCGCACGGAGCAGTCCACGGCCACGTCGATCCTCGCGGTCGACGAGCTGCGGCGCCAGCTGCGCACGGCCGCCCTCGGCGCGACTCTCAAGAGCCTGCGCAAGAGCCTGCTCGTCGCCCTGTCGACGATAGTGATCGTGCTGGCGATCTGGATCGGCGTGGTCCTCTTCAGCGGGGTCTCGCCCTACGTGGTCAAGGGCCCGTGGGACGTCTGGCAGCACCTGGTGACCGATGCGAAGGCCGCGGAGCACCGCGCCGAGCTGGGCGGCCTCTTCGCCGTGACCATGGGCGACGCGCTGATCGGCTTCGCGGCCGGCCTGGTCGTGGCGATCCTCGGCGCGATCCTGTTCCGCCTGTCGAAGGGCATCGAGCACGCGCTGATGCCGTTCGCGATGCTGCTGCGCTCGGTGCCGCTGATCGCGATGGCGCCGCTGATCATCCTGGTCTTCGGGACCGGCTCGATCGCCTCGGTCGCGGTGATCGGCGGGATCGTCGTCCTGTTCCCCGCGCTGGTGACGATCGCCTTCGGCCTCAACAACGCCTCCCCGCAGATGCTCGACGTGGTCGCGGTCTACGGCGGCAGCACTCTCACCGCGATCCGCAAGGTGGCCATCCCCGGCTCGCTGCCCTCGCTCTTCGCCGCGATCCGCATCTCGGTGCCCGGAGCGATCACGGGCGCGCTGCTCGCCGAGTGGCTCTCCACCGGTGCGGGCATCGGCGGGGCGATCAACGCCTGGTCCGCCCAGGCCCGGTTCGCGGACGTCTGGTCGGCGGTCGTGCTCGTGACCGGCGTCTCGCTCGTGCTCTACATGCTCGTGCAGGTGCTCGAGACCTTCGTCCTCTCCCGGATGTCCCTCTCCCTCACCTGACCCCGTCCCTTCCCCCTTCCGCGGGACGCCACTCGAGTGCGGCTCGCCCGGTGGGTCGCATATGCCGGTGGCGTCTCGCGGGAAGGGGAGGGCAGGGGGAGCGGAGCGACGGGGCCGGGTCAGACGGTGACGATCGCGTCGACGCGGTGGCCGGCCAGCACCTCGCGGCCGCCGAGCCCGTCGAGCTCCATGACCACCGCGATCCCCTCGAGGCTCCACCCTGCGCGCTCGATCAGGCGGCGGCTCGCGTCGAGCGTGCCCCCGGTCGCCAGCACGTCGTCGACCAGCAGCAGCCGCGAGCCGCGGGGCGCCGCGTCCTCGTGCACCTCCAGCATCGTCTCGCCGTACTCGAGGGTCGCCTGCTCGCGCAGCACGGCCCGCGGGAGCTTGCCGGGCTTGCGGACGGTGACGATGCCGAGACCGGCCGAGTAGGCGGCCGCTGCGGCGAGCAGGAAGCCGCGCGCCTCCACGCCCGCGATCGCGTCGATCCGGCCGCGGTAGGGCTCGATCAGCGCGTCGGCCACCGCCCGCAGGGCCTCGCCGTCGCCGAAGACCGGCGTGAGGTCGCGGAACAGGATGCCCGGGCTCGGGAAGTCCGGGACGACGGCGGTGAGACGGTCGACGTGGTCGGCGGCGGTCGTGGTCACGGGGAACCTCCGGGTCGGCGGGTGCGCCCGGGCCGTCCGGCGATCGGGCCCTGGGAGTCTACGACCGGCCGCGGTCTCCTGCGCTTCGGAGGCGGTCAGTAGACTCCTTCCCGACCGCTCCCGTCTCCGGGAGCCCACCCGTCAAGAGGAGATAGTTGTGGCCCTTATCGAGGCAGTCGTCGCCCGAGAAATTCTGGACTCCCGTGGCAACCCCACGGTCGAGGTCGAGGTCCTGCTCGAGGACGGCGCGTCCTCGCGAGCGGCCGTCCCGTCCGGCGCCTCCACCGGCGCGTTCGAGGCGTACGAGCTCCGCGACGGCGACTCCGACCGCTACCTCGGCAAGGGCGTGCAGAAGGCCGTCGACGCCGTCATCGACGAGATCGGCCCGGCCATCGAGGGCTTCGACGCCACCGACCAGCGCCTCGTCGACGCCGAGCTGATCGAGCTCGACGGCACCGAGAACAAGTCCCGCCTGGGCGCGAACGCGATCCTCGGCGTCAGCCTCGCCGTGGCCAAGGCCGCCGCGCAGTCGTCGGACCTCGACCTGTTCCGCTACGTCGGCGGCCCGAACGCGCACACCCTGCCCGTGCCGCTGATGAACATCATCAACGGAGGCGCGCACGCCGACACCGGCGTCGACATCCAGGAGTTCATGGCCGTCCCGCTGGGCGCCGAGTCCTTCTCCGAGGGCCTGCGCTGGGGCGTCGAGATCTACCACGCGCTCAAGGCGCAGCTGAAGAAGGCCGGCTTCGCCACCGGCCTCGGCGACGAGGGCGGCTTCGCCCCCGACCTGCCCACCAACCGCGAGGCGCTCGACTTCATCCTCAAGGCCGTCGAGGCCGCCGGATTCACCCCCGGCAAGGACATCGGGCTCGCGCTCGACGTCGCCTCCTCGGAGTTCTACGAGGACGGCGCCTACACGTTCGAGGGCAAGAAGCTCTCGGCCGAGGAGCTCTCCTCCTACTACGCCGACCTCGTCGCCAACTACCCGCTGGTCTCGATCGAGGACCCGCTGGACGAGGACGACTGGGCCGGCTGGACCCACCTCACCGCGGCCATCGGCGACAAGGTGCAGCTCGTCGGAGACGACCTGTACGTCACCAACCCGGTGCGCCTCGCCCGCGGCATCGCCGAGAAGGCCGGCAACTCGATCCTGGTCAAGGTGAACCAGATCGGCACGCTCACCGAGACGCTCGACGCCGTGGCCCTGGCCCAGCGCAACGGCATGACCGCGATCCTCTCGCACCGCTCCGGCGAGACCGAGGACACCACCATCGCCGACCTCGCGGTCGCGGTGGACGGCGGCCAGATCAAGACCGGCGCCCCGGCCCGCTCGGATCGCGTCGCGAAGTACAACCAGCTGCTGCGCATCGAGGAGATCCTGGGAGGTGCGGCGACCTACGCGGGTCGCTCCGCCTTCCCGCGCTTCTCCGCGTAGTCTCGGCACGCCGGAGCGGCCCCGGAGCCCAGCACCTCGGTGCGGGCGCCGGGGCCGCTCCACTTCCCCCGCCGCGATCGAGGAGGCACCCGACCATGGCCCGTCCGCCCCGCCGCCCCTCCGCTCCCGGGAGCGGAGGGGCGGCGGGGCGGACGGGCCATGGT
>NZ_PSVX01000135.1:0-641 GCF_002932695.1 Rathayibacter sp. AY1D2
TCTGAGCGGCGGTCCGCTCCTCCGTGTTCGTCATGACTCCCATTGTCCTCCTCCGCACGGCCGCGGGGGCCGCCACGGGCCGGGCGGGGGAGGAGGACGGGGAGTCGGCGTCGGGGAGGAACGTCAGGACGCGTCCTTCACCATCCCGCGGACCGAGAGCTGGACGACCAGCGGCCGGTGGTCGCTCCCGGCGTCGTCGCGGTCGTCGACGACCTGGTAGCCCGAGACCTCCCAGCGTCCGGAGAAGAGGACGTGGTCGATCGGGGCGCCGAGCGCGGGCGGGACCGAGGACGGCCAGGTGCCCAGGGCGGCGCCGCCCGCGACGGTCCCCGCGTCGCGGCAGCCGCCCAGCGCGGCCGAGCCCGGCAGCCCGGTCCAGTGGTCGACCGTGGAGTTCAGATCGCCGAGGACCACGACGTCCTCCTCCGCGGAGCAGAGCGCGGAGACCGAGAGCAGACCGCTCCGCCACTCCGCGAGGCGCGAGGGGATCGGCGCCATGGTGTGCACCGCGGCGAGGACGGGGCGCTCGGGAGTGTCGGGGCGTGCGACGAGGGACGGTGTCGATCCGGTGAGGACCGCGGCGGTGTCGACGCTGTAGCCGCCGAGCGAGGGGGAGAGCAGCAGGGCCGCCCCGTCGTCGG
>NZ_PSVX01000136.1:0-633 GCF_002932695.1 Rathayibacter sp. AY1D2
GCCGCCACCGACCCCGCCGTCGCCGCGGACCCGGCCAACGCCGGGATCCTGAAGCTGCTGCAGTCGCAGGACACCGCCGCGATCGGCTCCGCGCTCGACGGGGACACGTCGTTCCTGAACACCGCGGACCGCGCCCTGTCGGCCCCGTTCCTGACCGGGTTCAACGACGCGACCGTGACCGTGTTCCAGGTCGCGCTGGGCGTGGTCCTGCTGGCCTTCGTGCTCTCGTGGTTCCTCAAGACCCCGCCGCTGCGCGCGAAGTCGGCCATGCAGGAGGCGCACGACCTCGCGGCCGAGGACAGCGCGGAGGAGCTGCGCCGCACGGACCCGCAGCTGGCCGCGCGCGCCGGGGCCGACCTGGCCGCGGGCAGCATCGAGCCGGACGTCCGGACGGACTCGATCCGCACCGCTCCTCCCCGCGACGGGCACGGCGCCCACCGGGCCTGATCGGGAAGCGCCGACGGACCGCGTCCTGCGCTCCGCTCCTCCCCTCCGAGGCGCCGCCTCCGCCGTCCGGACACCGCCCTCACCGCGGTGTCCGGACGGGGAGGCGGCGCCTCGCGGTCGTCCGGGGCGCGATGTCCCGCGTTCCGGGCCGAGAGAGCGCTCCACCGGGGCTCTAGGATGGTCGGA
>NZ_PSVX01000137.1:0-590 GCF_002932695.1 Rathayibacter sp. AY1D2
CGTACGGGCGGTTGTCGCACCGGTGTCGGCATGATGGACACGTGGACACTCTCGACGTCGTTGCGGCGGTCATCAGCGATCGCGGCCGTATTCTTGCCTGCCGTCGGCGGGCGGACAAGGCGGCTGGCGGGCTCTGGGAATTTCCCGGCGGCAAGAGAGAACCTGGCGAAACGGCTGAAGTCGCCCTCGCGAGGGAGATCCGCGAGGAGCTGAGTGCGGAGATCGAGGTCGGCCCCAAGCTGACGTCAGACGAAACGGAGGTCGGCGCTCTCACCATTCGGTTGCACTGCTTCCGAGCCGTGGTTCGTGGCCCACGCCCCACGGAGAGCACCGACCACGACCAACTCCTCTGGCTCCTTCCGAGCGAACTCCCCGGACTGGAGTGGGCCCACCCCGATCTGCCGGCCGTTCGGCTTCTTTCCTCTACGGATCGATGAGGTCGAAGCCCTCGTCAGACCTGAACGCTGTGATGATCGAGAGGCTGCGGATGAGATCTAGCATGTCCGCTTCCGGGCGACCGGGAAGCAGGATGACGGGGACTGCCGCGTAGCCCTCGCGCTGCGCAAGATGGGCATAGTCGAGCACCTGCC
>NZ_PSVX01000138.1:0-587 GCF_002932695.1 Rathayibacter sp. AY1D2
TGCACGAGCGAGCGGTGCTCGCGCTCGTGTCGGGCGGCGCGGGGCCGGGTCTCGACGACGAGCAGGCCGACGGCCGCGACGACCAGCACGCCGTAGGCGGCGAGGAAGACGAAGATCCCGCGCCAGTCCATGATCAGCAGCAGCTGCGAGCCGATGACCGGCGCGAGCACGGGCGCGAGGCCCGACACCAGGGCGAGCCGGGACAGCATCCGCACCAGCGGGCGTCCGCCGAAGAGGTCGCGGACCATCGCCATCGCGACCACGCCGCCCGCCGCCGCACCGGCTCCCATCAGGAAGCGGAAGACGCCGAGCGTGACGATCTCGGGGGCGAGCGCCGCGCCGACGCAGGCCAGGACGTGCAGCGAGGTGGCCAGGAGGATCGGCAGGCGCCGGCCGACCGCGTCGCTCCAGGGGCCCACGACCAGCTGGCCGAGCGCGAAGCCGAGGGTCGTGCCGGTGAGGGTCAGCTGGACCGCCGCCTCCGACACGTTCAGCTCGCTCTGCAGCGCGGGGAACGCCGGCAGGTAGAGGTCGATCGTGAACGGCCCGAGGGCGGTCAGCGAGCCGAGGACGATCACGTAGACGAG